>JAHDHP010000019.1:16859-27135 GCA_020631245.1 Bacteroidota bacterium
CTATCTATAAAAGTCGTTAAGTACTTATTGTTATCAATAAGAAAATTAAATAAATATGCAGCAACCCACCCGTCCGATGTTTCGTTTATTACAGTATTTGCAAGCCTATCGAGGCAAATTACAATTGGCTATAGGTACTAGTGTATTGAATAAAGTGGCTGATTTGATGCCTCCGATTATGGTGATGTGGATTTTGGATAATTTGAATGAGCAGGCTCCTGCATGGGTACATGGGCTTACAGGAACGACAGAGATTTTGCCGAATGCTATTTTCTTAGCGATATTGATTGTAGTAGTATTTGCAATTGAAAGTATATTTGAATGGGCATTTGCGTATTTGTTTATGACCCTTGCTCAAGAGGTACAGCACGATTTGCGCTTGGATGCGTATCAAAAGCTCCAGCATCGAGAAATGGCTTTTTTTGAGGAGAATCGCACAGGTAATTTGATGGCGATGCTCAATGATGATATTAATCAATTGGAGCGGTTTCTCAATAGTAGTTTCAATGAAATTGTGCAGTTATTTACGCTATTCTTATTTGGTGGTTTTGTACTGTTTGGCGTTTCTTGGGAGTTAGCTGCGATTGGGTTATTACCTATTCCTTTGATTTTATGGGGTAGTATGTATTATCAAAAAAAGGTGGCTCCGCGTTATCAGCGAGTACGAGAGTCGGTTGGGACTTTGAGCAATCGCTTGGAGAATAATATTTCGGGGATTTTGGTGATTAAGAGCTTTACAGCTGAAGATTATGAGGCAGATCGAGTACGTGAAGTTTCGAAAGAATACCTGGAAGCAAACCGAGAGGCGATTAAACTAAGTACGATATATGTGCCTTTGATTCGTATGTTGATTGCTATTGGTTTTGCGGCGGTGATGTTAGTGGGAAGTTATTGGATTTATGTGGGCAATGGCAAATTAACATTAGGTGAGTTGACCATGTTTGCAATGATGATTCAACGGATGTTGTGGCCCGTTACTCGCTTAGGACGTGTCTTTGATGAGTATGAGCGTGCGAATGCGAGTGCGCGTCGTGTTTTTGGTTTGATGGACACCCCAAACATGATGGAAAATCCGAAGGAGACAGCACAATTTGAAAAGGTGAAAGGGGATATTGTATTTGATAAAACCTCCTTTAATTATTCGAATGGAGTGCCTGTTTTGCATCAAATTTCATTTCAAGTATTGGAAGGGCAGAGTATTGGAATTGCAGGTACAACAGGGGCAGGAAAAACGACTCTTATCAAATTGTTGTTGCGTTTGTATGATGTTACAGATGGCTCAGTTACGATTGATGGAGTTGATTTACGTCAAATAAACTTGCAGCAACTTCGACGCAATATTGCTTTAGTGAGTCAGGATGTTTATTTATTTCATGGAACAATAGGGGATAA
Source organism: Bacteroidota bacterium (assembly GCA_020631245.1). Classification (GTDB taxonomy): domain Bacteria; phylum Bacteroidota; class Bacteroidia; order Chitinophagales; family UBA2359; genus JAHDHP01. The sequence goes on from JAHDHP010000019.1 coordinate 18,252, forward strand.
TATTGTGTATGGGCAACCTCAAGCCAATAAAGCCGATATGATTGAGGCATCTAAGCAAGCACAGTTGCACGAATTTGTGGAGAGTTTACCGAATGGTTATGATACGATCATAGGAGAAAAGGGGATCAAGTTATCGGGAGGACAACGGCAGCGTTTGAGTATTGCTAGAGCTATTTTGAAAGATGCACCTATTCTGATTTTGGATGAAGCAACAAGTGCTGTTGATACAGAAACAGAACGGGCTATTCAGGAAAATATACGAGAGTTGATTAAGGGAAGAACTTCACTGATTATTGCACATCGTTTGTCTACGATTCGACATGCCAATTATATTTTGGTGCTGAAAGCAGGGGAGATTGCAGAGCGGGGAAGTCATGAAGAATTATTGGCGGCAGAAGGTATTTATTCGGAACTTTGGAATGTGCAGATAGGGGAGATAAGTATATAAATCGGATCCGTTTCTCTAGAGACAAGGCATGCCTTGTCTGTACGTGCAGTCAGTCCCTAAATCGTTCTAACATTAGGCGTTTGTTTTTTTAGTTTCAACCGAAGCCATTAGTTGGGCAGCTTCTTTAACGAGTTCTTCGTACATTTCTCTCCAGCCATCCCAACCTTCGATATTGCTGAAGGAGTGGTTGTGAAAAAGGGTAATGAATAAACCATTTACTTGATAGGCTTCTTGCATTAAATGGTGTAGTTGTTCGTAGGTTTTTTCTATGTTCAGATTTAGGTAGTCACGAAGGGTGACATCCATTGCTGCGAAGGGGAAGACGCGGAGTTTGGTTTTTATTTCAAGAGAGAGGTCATAAAAGAAAAAAGAGGAGGTAGTGCCAGCTCGAAAGCCTGTTTGAGAGGCGTAGCCCATAGAATAGTCGCGATAGACATCTAATTCCATTAGGTTTTCGTAGGTAGTAGGAATTTCTAATTTTAAATAATGCTGACGACTACGACGTATTTCTTTTTTGAGGATACTACTTAAATTGCGAATTTCTTCTTCTAAGATAACGACATCTTGATTAGAACCATAGGAGGGATGAATACCTACTTCAGCCACATCGCTTATTGATTGTATCAAATCTTGGTAGTCATTATCGTATACCGAAATGTTTTTGTCAAAGGTGCCATATTCACCGACTAGAAAGAAGTAAATAGGACTGAGTTTGTACTGTTTTTGTAGGGCTAATAACCAATCATAGGTATCATACGGGTCTTTTTCGCGTCCGATCAAGACGTTTGTACGTGATTTGATGGTTGCCCAATCCATTCGTTTTAAAGAAAGAAGGTAGGCTCCTAAAGTACGGAGTAGTCCTTTGTTTCGATAGGCGTAGGCGATGTCAATATCATAGGTGGGAACAAATCGAAATTTCTTTTCTCGAATGAGTAAGGTAGGGTGGTAAGTGAGTAAAACTTCTTTTAGTTGTTGTACCCATTTGTCAATGATAGGTTGATCTAAAAAGCCATGCTTATAGGCGATACTTGCTTCTGCGGGATAGCGATTGTGTTTATCTTTAGGAACATCATAATATTCTTCATAGCGACTCAATAAATAAAAACTCGCTGCAAAGAGGTCATAAGGAAGATCGGAATTACTTTTGCTAATAAAAAAGGTTGGAACCTCTTTATACAAATCCATTTTGATGCGTTGTGGTTTTACACGACGTTCAAACAAGAGGGGAGAAGCATAAAAAAATAGTTCTTTATCGAAGCGGCGACTACTATAGTTGAGTTTTGCGCCTTCATAATCTCTGAAGTGTGCCTGATCTCCTGTTATTTCTAATTGTAGGCCGAGCATTCGTTCTAAAATTTCTTCTAGAATATACCGCAAACGATTAGTAACTTTAGGAGAAAAAACGAGTATCGTCGTTTGACGAATAGGTGAGCTACTATGTGTTTCTTGTGTTTCCATCTACTAACAGGAAAGATACGAATAAATTCATGCATTCTAAATAGTGACGAATTATAATCACTCAAGTCTCTGTATATAAACACACAACAATTTACAATGTCGAAAACAGTCGTTTACACCGAAAATGCTCCTGCACCTATTGGCCCTTATAGCCAAGCGATATGGGCAGGAGATATGCTTTATGTATCTGGTCAAATTGCCATTAATCCTATTTCAGGTGAATTAGTAGATGATTCCATAGAAGGAGAGGTAAGACAAGTAATGGAAAATATCAAGGCAATTCTTGATGAAGCAGGTTTGACCTTTAATGATATTATCAAATCATCCATCTTCCTAGAAGATATGGATAATTTTAATCGCGTAAATAGCATTTACGCGCTTTACTTTGATGATGATGATATTCCACCGCCTGCTCGCGAATGTGTGGAGGTTTCTGCCCTTCCTAAAGATGTGAATGTCGAAATTTCGGTGATTGCTTATAGAGGGTGATTGGGTGACTGCATGATTGGATGATTGGGTGAGGAATGTGCGAATACTTTTGCCTTGTCGAAATAGGTGAAATATAAGGATGCTCCCATCGACATTAATAAGTAGGCAATGACTATGTAGGTTCCATACGGAACATATTGCTCTATATCATACCAGCCATTTAGATGGAAGATAAGGCTAAAGCCAAAAATGAGTTTTAAAAATTCAGCTGGTAAGTTGATGCGGCTACCATCCATTAGAGAGGTGTAGGCAAAAATAGAAATAAAGAGGAATATACCGTATAGAATCACATCAACAAAGGCAAAATCGGCAATACGATTAAAGAGGTACATCATTAACACAAAGTGAAAGGTAAGTTGTGCAAAAGCCCAGATGGTTAAGGGCCAGCTTGCTTGTGTATCGTACTTTTGTTGTGTATAAGGGTTGTGAGTAATGTCGATGGGGTATTTTTTACGCACATCGGCAGGTCGCCAGCCAGTAGGCATAAACCAGATGCGAAACTTATCTCGCCAACTTTGAGTATGCCATGCATCTTTGACTAGTTGCCAAAAGTGTTGGTAATTGATAATAATTGGATTCCACGTTTTGACTGCCTTTTTAACTCCATATACAGGTGGCACATCAGGCAATTCTTCTTGAAAAGTGCCAAACCATTTATCCCATAAAACGAAAATAGGTGAAAAGTTTTTATCTAAGTATTCATCATTGATCGCATGATGGACTCGGTGATGAGATGGAGTCATGATAATATGCTCTAAAAAGCCCATTTTATCAATTAGGCGAGTATGATACCAAAACTGCATGAATAGGTGGATGGGGGCAATAATTGCTACCACTTTGGCGGGTATTCCTATGATTGCCATTGGTAAGTATAGGAAAAAAAAGATGCCTATAATACTAGAAATACTTTGACGTAAGGCACAAGAAAGATTAAATTCCTCGCTACTGTGATGTACGATATGTCGATTCCACAACACATTAATTTCATGTTCCCAACGATGTCCCCAATAACTGGCAAAGTCTTTCCCAATAAATGCCAGAATGTATATTAGAATAGTAGATTGAATTTGATATACAGCAAGATGATTTACCATCCACTCATAACTCACAATGATAATGGTTAATCCTAGTACATCTCGTATGATATTGGTCATTCCTGAACTTAGACTGCTCACCATATCAAAGGGACGGTTCACCTCAATGCCCCGCCATTTACTTACCAAAAACTCAATGGCTATTAAGAACATAAAAATAGGAATACCAATATTTAAAGCAGTAGCGTAACTTTCCATAGTAAATGAATGAGAGTGAAAGGCAATTAGAGGGACTTAGTTTGAAAAAGGGGGGAGATGCTTTTCTTTGGTACACTAAAAATCGCAAATTCTGCGATAAAAATCAAATGGAGTGATTTTTTTGGAGAGTAAAAGTGCCTTCGTCGGACGTAAATCGTTCAATCGTCGGACGTTTTCCGCGTGAGGGATAGTAGTGGTAGCTTGACGAAATAGGTGTTTTGTGAAGCAAGGACTAGCGGGGCTGACAGCGGAAGACACCGCTAGGACTATGCTGAACTAACAACTATGAGGCAACTACAAACGAATAGCCCGACCTATATGCAAAAAGCGCAGTAACTGTAAAACAGTTATTGCGCTTTTTGCATATAGGACACGCCCAGTAAATGATGATTGGGTGATTGTATGAATGAATAGGATAGAGCATTATTAAAGCATATCTGATTTCATTCAGTGATATTGATACTCTGCTTTTAAGCCATTACCTTCTTATCTTCTCTTTTACGAGCGTTTTCATCTAGTAAAATCTTACGTAAACGAATTGACTTAGGCGTCACTTCTACATATTCGTTGGCACGGATATATTCGAGTGCTTCTTCGAGCGAGTAGCGGATAGGAGGAGCTAATTTTGCTTTGTCATCCGACCCTGCTGCACGTACATTGGAAAGTTTTTTCGTTTTGTTGATTTTTACTACCAAATCATTTGGCTTATTATGCTCCCCCACTACTTGACCTGCATAAATTTCTTCACCAGGACCTACAAAAAACTTACCGCGATCTTGTAGTTTGTCAAGTGCATAAGCAATAGCAGTGCCTGTTTCACCAGCGATCAAAGCACCCATATTCTTTTCTGGGATACCAGCTTTAAGTGGCGCATACTTTTTGAAACGGTGTGAAATTATAGCCTCTCCAGCCGTAGCAGTCAATGCTTCATTTCTAAAACCAATCAAACCTCTAGAAGGAATTTCAAACTCTAGTAACGTACGATCTGCTTTTAATGCCATTTGAAGCATTTCTCCTTTTCGTAGGGTTACTAAGTTGATAATAGAACCTGACATATTCTCTGGCACATCTACACTCAATTCTTCTACTGGCTCGCATTGTACGCCATCTACCTCTTTAATAATCACCTGTGGCTGACCAATTTGTAATTCATAACCTTCCCGACGCATGGTTTCAATTAATACCGATAAGTGGAGGATACCACGACCATACACATTGAACGAATCAGGAGAAGGTGTTGGAATCACTTTAAGTGCCAAGTTCTTTTCTAATTCTTTATCTAAACGCTCTTTAAGGTGACGAGAGGTAACATATTTTCCTTCTTTACCGAAAAAAGGAGAGTTGTTGATAGTAAATAACATACTCATCGTAGGCTCATCAATTGCAATTTGTGGCATTGCCTCGGGATTTTCGGCATCGGCTACTGTATCTCCAATATCAAAGTTTTCTAAACCTACAATCGCACAAATTTCACCTGCTTCAATCGACTCAACTTTTTCTTTGCCCAATCCATTAAATACGTATAACTCTTTGATACGTGATTTTTGGATAGAACCATCTCGCTTACATAAAGACACCGCTTGGTTACGAGCTAGTGTTCCTCTAGAAAGACGCCCAATGGCGATTCGCCCGATGAAGTTAGAATAATCAAGAGAAGTGATCTGTAATTGGGTATTCCCTTCTTCAATTTGTGGCGTTGGTAAATGTTCTAAGATGGCATCGAGTAGTGGTGTAATATCTTCGGTTGGTGTTTGCCAATCTTCACCCATCCAGCCATGCTTTGCCGAACCATAAATGGTAGGGAAGTCTAACTGTTCTTCAGTAGCATCTAGGTTGAACATCAAATCAAAAACGGCATCTTGCACCTCTTCAGGGCGGCAGTTTTCTTTATCTACCTTATTGATAACTACCATAGGCTTTAAGCCCAAAGCAATGGCTTTTTGTAGTACAAATCGCGTTTGTGGCATTGGACCCTCAAATGCATCTACTAATACCAATACACCATCTGCCATGTTGAGTACTCGCTCAACTTCTCCCCCGAAATCGGAGTGACCAGGAGTGTCAATGATATTGATTTTTACTCCTTTGTATACAACGGATACGTTTTTGGCTAAAATAGTGATACCACGTTCACGCTCTAAATCATTGTTATCCATGATCAGTTCACCTGGATTTTCATGATCCTTAAACAATTTGCATTGAAGAAGCATTTTATCTACTAAGGTGGTTTTGCCATGATCTACGTGGGCAATGATAGCAATATTTTTAAGTTGCATGATGCATTATTTGAAATGAAGAGATTGTTTGTGGGTCGTTGTGACGGGTAAAATTAATCTCTGATTGAAAAAGCGTGCAAAGATACACTTTTTACAGGAATATATTTCTATATAAGGTGTAGAATAAATCGTACCAACTTTTACCTGTTTTGCTTGCTGCCTTTTTGACAGCGTGTAAAGTCCTTGAATAGACAGATTTGCACTAACAAGCGTTCATTAAATAGCTTGGTAGACTGACAAAGTTGCATTAAAAATAACAAACATCTGTTAGGATTTCGGAAAAAAGGGCATGAATTACTAGTTTTAGGCATGAAGGCAAGTAATGGCACAAGTGTTGATTAAAGGAGTCATGAAGTTATTTTTTTAAACTAAAATTTAATATATCATGGCAGATTTAATTAAAAAAGCTTTTTATACAAGTGTTGGAATCACTGCATTAGTTACAGAGAAAGTACAAGACTTGGTAGATGACTTAGTAAAACAACGTAAAATTTCTTTAGACGAAGGGAAGAAAATCGTTGACGAATTTTGGCAAGACACTGAAACTAGAAAAGAAGAAGTAGAAGATCGTTTGAGCAAAACGGTTGAAAACGTTGTTTCTCGTTTCGATTTCTTAACAGGAAAAGATGTTGAAGATTTACGCGAAAGAGTAGAGGAGTTAGAGGCTAAAGTAAAAGCAGCTACTGCTAAAAAGAGAACTGCTCGTAAGTCTACTAAAGCAACAAGTGCAGCTAAGGCTAAGTAAGCAAAGAAAACTTTTGTTGAATTAGTAATTAACTAAAAAACCCGAATAGGAGACTGTTCGGGTTTCTTTTTTTTATTCGGTCTTCATTATTTTTTCTGCCCACCTATCAGTACCTATTTCAAGAACTATTGTATAAATCCCTAGTGGTAAATCAGCAGTAGCAAGCACAATAGTATTTGTATTTGAAAAAGAAAGATCAACGACCTTTTTTCCTTGGACATCAAACAAACGTACAATGCCCGATTGGTGAGTAGGGAGTTCTATATGTAGTGATGCCTGAAATGGATTAGGGTAGGTGTGAATTGAGAAAGAATTGATAGCATCATCCATTCCAGTATAATTACCCACATTAATTTCTTCCGACAAAATAGAACTACACCTTCCATTGCTTTCAGCTGCTTGGTATAAACCTGCTTCAGTAGGTACATAAAAGGATTCATGGGTATAGTGAATGGGTTCTCCTAAATTATACCATTGTGTATAACTGCCTATATTAGAAAACAAGGTATCTCCTTGCAACCAAATTTCAGGTTGGAAATTAGGGTCAAGTTTAAAAACATTCATATTTGAAGAAAGGAAAGAATGGGTAAAAGAATGTTCGTGCTCATAGCTGTACTCTAATTGACATTGGTACACTCCTGAATCAGGGCTATTAAGCTTCAAAGTAGCATCCGTTTCGCCTGTAAGTATTTCTCCCTCTTTCAACCACTGATAAGTCATGTTCGGATGATTTGTTGTAATACCTAAATCAAGTGTCTCTCCTTCACATAATAATTGATCTTCAGATGCCTTAATACTTGGGTAAACTGCTCGTCCAAATACAGGAAAGTGATCTCCAAACTCAAAAAAGCCCCACAAATTATCCTCAATTCCTCGCACTATGTGAAAATGATTGGTCAACTCCATAGGTAGTTGGTAGCCACTCATACCAAATACATAATCTATCACATTCCACTTGACCGATTCATCAAAATAACTAATATCCGTACTATTAGAAAGCGGCATTGCAAAGCGAGTAGGAGCTAGAAACTGAATCGAATCAAACATGGCTTCATACAGGTCAGAACCATGTTTGGTATTGAAATCTCCAGCGAACAAGACAGGCTCATCACTCGGAATATTTTGAGCAGCAATAAAAGCCCTTTGTTCACCATATTGAATATTCTTAATGCGAATATCATCTTCTTGTCCACCTGCTTCAACATGAGTCCCAAAGAGGTGATAATTTTTCCCCAACTTATTAATTTTGCAATATTGAACCCCTTTATTGGCCAAGCAATCTCCAGAGTTAAAATTACATTCCGCATAATCATAATCAGCCATCGCCTTAATAGGCCATTTGCTGTAAAAAATAACGCCCCCATTATACACATTCTCTCCTTCAGGGTTGAGGATATTGGTGCGATAAGGATAGCCCGCTGCTTCAAAAGCAGGATCTATATGTCGTTCACGAGTCGTATCATCAATCGCTTCTTGCAAACAAACCACATCCAAATATTGGGGGATATTCGCTGCTAAATGGTCTCCGCGATGAGCAATACTTTGATGTCCAATTGGTCGAGGAAGGAATTGAATATTATAGGTGAGTAAGTTTAGTATATTGGGATCCTCAAAATCCGCTTTATCAATAGGAAAGGTATTTAGTTCATGTAATACAAATAGAACTTCTTTGTCCGAACGTCCGTATTGACCTCCTTCTTTGAATTTGATGATAAATGGTCTATCGTCTAAAGTAAAAGAGGTTTCAGCATCTCCTATAAACCATTCACTATCAAGTCCTTCATTTCCATTGAAACGATAAGCAAAAGGTTTGTCAACCTCCTTGAAAATATGTATGCGAACTGCTAGACCACTTGCACTATGAAGGTGGATCTCAAATAAATAATTGTCTCCTTCAACCAACTCTATTCCTTCATTAATAGACAATAGAACCTGACTCATCCGCCAAGCTTCACTTATTTCCGCGCCCGATTGCCACAAACTATCCGACAGGTTAAAATTACCTCCTGTTTTTTGTAAGTCAATCGTAAATTCCTCAGCGGTGTTATTTTGGAAAGAAAATAAATGTTGTCCTTGACTAGTAAAAGGAAGTATCCCTAAGAACAAAAAGGAAAGGAAAAAAGGGTAGAATGAACGCATATACAAGGTGTTGAGGAATGATGAAAAAATAAATTTA
>JAHDHP010000376.1 GCA_020631245.1 Bacteroidota bacterium
GCGGGGCTGACAGCGGAAGACACCGCTAGGACTATGCTAAACTAGCAGCTATGAGCCAACTACAAACGGATAGCCCGACCTGTTTTTACAAATCGACTTGGCAGGTTTTTAATAAGAACCAAACAAGTATGACAAGGAGCTACTTTAAACCTGATAAGTCTTGATTTGTAAAAAACAGGGCACGCCCAATGTCATGGAAATAAGAATTTGTGTATCATTCAAACATATCAGATTTAAGGCAGTGCCTAGCTTTCATGATAGCCCTTACTCAAAATCTGCCATGTTGGATTGCTTAAGTCAATGACATGGAGGGCACGCCCAAAAAAAACGAATAAATATTAATCGGGAGCAAAACCTAATAAAAGGAAGAAACAAAAGAGTGTGGCGTATAGAATGAGGGCTACTTTGTTTTCTTTTTGGAAGGGTAAGTAATAATAGAATAGCAGTAAAAATAGGGAGATGAGGTACCAAGCGAGGTAGTTTTGGATGGGAATATGTGAGCTATGCCATTGCCAGAAGTCCATTTTGATAGCGACGGGTTCGATGACGTAGTCGATAAATACCATAAAGAGGGCGGCTATGGGAGCTTTGAAGGCTTTGGGAACGGGTATTTTTTGCCCAATGACCCCACAACAATAGATCAGCATGATCCAATTGACGCCTATGATGAGGGGAACGCCCATGAATTTAAGACCTAGTACTTGCTCGTAGTGGTAGGCTCCGAAAATGGCTCCTGTAGAGACGCCAAGTATTTCGAAAAACATACCAACAGAAAAACAAAGAAGGGCAAAAAAGCAGAAGGAGCGATTCCAATCTTTGTGATTCCAAAGTAGGAGGATATTGGAGAGTAAAAGGGTGAAGGGAGTGGCGAGTAAAAAAAGGTCACGAGTGCCAGGATAAGCCAAAAAGGGTAATCCTGCTATGTGGAATAGGAGGATGAGAAAGATACTCCAGTTAGTGTGTTGTGTTGGGGACATTCTGAAATTATTTTTTTAATATCCATCGTATTTGTTTTGAATACTTTATCCGAATACCTCCTTCAAAATAGCTACTGACTTCACTTCCTTAAAGTTTTCTGAATGTAAACGATAATAGTTCAACATTGTTTGCAATAACTCCTCACGTTCTCCCCTACTCGTTTTTACCTCCTGGTGTGTCATGATATTCGCATCAATCAACATTGCTAATTTACGACTTAATGGCATTCCTACAAAAAAGCTATGAGGAGGACGCATTTCTACAAATAGTCCTTCTCGCATATCGAAATAGCCATTTTTCCCCTTATTGAAATTTGATTGTGGATGAAAACCTAACCATTGGCTGAGTTGAAGTAAAAAAACGATAGGGAAATTGCGAACGGTAGCACTACTTTGATCTAACCATTGTATGCTATTAAATAAGAAGGTAAATAGAGCTTTATTTTCTTCTTCTTCTCGGATGGTTTTATGAAGAATTTCGGTCATAAACAAAGCAATCGTACTCTTTGTAATTTCGAAGGGGATGGATTGAAACGTGTAGGCGAATTTGATTTCTTTTGCGCGCTGAATGGCTTTGTTGGGACGATAGTAGACGACCATATCTAATAGGCTCAAGGGCTGCAACATAGCAGCTTGGGTGCGTGATTTTCCTTTGCGAACGCCATTGACGATATAGGATTGCATGCCTTTTTCTTCGGTATAAATACGAGCAATCAAACTAGTATCGCCATATTTGACGGTGTTGATGACTATGCCACGTGTGGGGATTAACATAAGTAATTGGATAATTAACGAAAAGCAATCATCAAGGTAAAACAAAAAGCATAGACCAGCAATACTAAAATGGATAATACACCTAAGATAATTCCACTACCAAGCATGGGCACTAAGAAAAAGGCAGTAACACCCATGACGACAGCAAACTGAGTACGTCCTTTTTTAAACTCAATCTCGAAATAGGAAAGACCAATTAATAAGGTAGCAAATAGCCCAATAATCAAACCCACACTTGTAGCAGGATTAACTCCACCAACACTCAATCCAATAATACTAGCTACTAGTAGGCCATTCATTCCTAAGAAAAAATTGGACTGTTTGATTTCTGCCTCCTTCAATAGATATTTATAACGTCGATGACGGCGTAAAAAGGTATTGAATAAAACGCCACAATACCAAGTAAGCATTAAATACAATACCAACATGCCTCCCCAAATAAAGACCCCTTTCCAACAAAGAATAGCGATTAATACTCGTCCAACGCTCCATTGAACATTATAGCGATTAAAAGAATTGGCTACAAAGAAACGAAAGATGCCATTTTTTCGCTTCAGTACTTCTAATAGGGTCGCTTTGGCAAAATCATCATTAGGATTGAGGCGAAGGGCTTCTAAAGCTTCGGCTTCGGCTTCTTTCATAGTCGCAGATGACTGACCAAGTACCCTAGATTTTAAGGAAAGTAAGGTGGGATGATTAGGATTGATTGCCAAACCCCGTTGTAAATAGGAAAAACTTTCTTTTTTATCTCCTTTGACACGTGCTAAATCAGCCATATGGATCAACATCTCTATATCTTCAGGGTCATGCTGCTCTGCTACCCGCAAATATTCTAAGGCTTTTTGGTATTTATTAGTATCAATATATAGTGTTGCCAAATGCACCAAATACTTCACTCGTGTAGGTTCGATTCGCAAAGCGGCTTCGATATGCTGAAAGGCTTGGGGAAATTTTTCTTGTAAGTGACAAATGAAAGAATAGAGGTAAAGGATTTCTGAACGATTGGGGTCTTCTTGTAATCCTAACTTTACATGTCGTTCTGCTTCTTCATACTTATCTAGGTTGATATAGCAGATAATCAATCGCAAATGTACTTCTACTAGTAAAGTTCGCTCTTCTAAACATTGAATTAATATGCCGATTGCTGGTTCGTATCGTCCTAAATCTATTAAGGCTTGGGCTTTTTGTAATTTTGCTACTTGGGTCATTCTATTTTAATTATTCGCCTCGCACAAACACGAATTTGGAGACCAAATTATCACTTCCATCACTATTGACACTAAACACCAAATAGACTCCCGTACTAGCTCTACGTCCTGTATAATCGACTCCATTCCAAACAGCTTGTCCACCTTGTGCGCGTGTTTCATGTACCAAATTACCACTAACATCAGTAATCTTAACATACGCATTTCGTGCCAATCCTTTTATCGCAATATCACCCGTATATTCGGGTCGTACAGGATTGGGATAAACGAGTACCTCCTCACTATGTGTCGGTCCTGCATCTAAAGCACTCCCCTGAAACGAAATAATACCCTGATCGGTTCCAATAAACACTTCTCCTGTCTGCCCATCAATCGTAATCGCACTGATAACATTAGATAAAAGGGGACTATTTTCGGTATTATAATAGGCCAATGTCTCCTCTCCATCGTCCGACATTAGCCACACCCCTGTTGTTGTTCCAATCCATTTTCTATTGGCAGCATCCACTGCGATAGAGGTAATAATATTGTCTTTCAATAAGTATAAACTACGACCTCCAATATTAAAACGAGAAGCTGTACAGCCATCGGTAAAGACACTACCTGGACAGTAGAAAACAGTGACTCCACTCTGTGTGCCTACCCAAATAAACCCATCTTGGTCAAGTGCCAAACAATTTACCTCATTCGTAGGTAAACCATTAGAAGTCGTCAACAATGCATAATCATCATCGCCTGTATTTTCTAAGTCTGCTCCCGTATTCATCACCAAAATACCAGCATTGTTAACAATCATCCACTTTTGATCAAACAAGTCAACGATAATCCCATAAAGAGACGTATTGGAAATCGTAGGCTTAAAGGAGTACCACTTTCCCGCTGGTGTTTTGACAGATACTGGTCGAGCTGCTAAGGTATTCGTCACCCATAGGTTCCGTTGTCGATCTACTGATAAGCTGCTCACACGATATTGCCCTTCTACATCCCCTGCTGCTTCTCCCAGAGTACTATTAGTTCCATCCCATCGCTCAAAACTAGTTCCATCATACTCTAAAACACCTCCCCCATAAGAAGCAATGTAAATTTTATTTTCGGAGGTGATAGGTAAGATTTGGGTAAAGTCTTGGAGATCATTTTCTCCAATTATGGGCGTATTCACATTTCTAAAATCTCGCCAAGTGCCATTTTCATACAAAAAGAAACCAGCTCGAGAACGTTGGTAATCTAAATCGGGCTTAAAACCACCCGCAGCTACCCACAACTTCCCATTTTTGGCTTTCAAACTAAATACAGCATTATTATAAGGTCCTTCAGGAATAATTAACGACGGAAAATCCCCATCATAACGAAGCAATCCCTGCCAAAAATCACACACCCACACAATACCATTCGCATCCACATAAGCATCTTTGGGTCTAAAAACTCCTTCCTTATATTCACGTTCTTCAAAGCTACCCATACTTTCAGTAGGTGTTAAAACGCTCACCTTCCCATTAGAAGCAGCCCCTACCTCCAAACTACCTTCCATCTCAGCCAATACCAATTTCCCATTCGAAGCATCTAAAGACTGCACCAACCAACCTTC
>JAHDHP010000020.1 GCA_020631245.1 Bacteroidota bacterium
TGGGCACGCCATTATGAAAAAAAAGAAAACATAGATTATTACCTTATGCGAAAGCTTATATACTTACTTCCCTTTTTAGTACTTGCTATTCTTTGTTTGCAAGTGTCTGACTCGATGGCACAAAGGAAACAAAAGAAGAAAAAAGTGAGAACGACTACCACTGATTTTAATGAAGAGCTTACCAATGAATTACTCGAAAATTTGGCGAGTGACTCGGAGGATGCAGATATTGATTTTGATACCTTTTATGAGACTTTGAGTGATTTTCAGGGGACACCATTGGCAATAAATACGGCTACGAATGAAGATTTGTCGGAGTTACCGATTAGTAGTCAGCAGTTGAATAGTATTTTGGCTTATCGGGAAAAGCATGGGAATATCACGAGTATTTATGAATTGCAAGCCATTCCTGGAATTGATGCACAAACGGCTATGTTACTGGCAAATTTTGTACAAGTCGATGATGCCATACAGGAAAAAGTGCCTATTGGACGTTTGCTTTTTGGTGGTAAAAATCAACTTTTGATGCGTTATCAACGCACCTTGGAAGAGCAAAAGGCCTTTATCCCTGTTTCGGATACGGTAGGTCCAAAATTTTTAGGCGGACCCGAACGGATTTATATGCGGTATCGCTATAATTATGGGACAAAATTGAGCTATGGTGTTACGGCAGAAAAAGACCCTGGTGAGGAGTTTTTTAAGGGTTCCCAAAAACGGGGATTTGATTTTTATTCGGCGCACTTTTATATCAGAGATGTGGGACCTGTAAGGCATTTGGCACTAGGAGATTATGAGATTCGCTTGGGTCAGGGATTGGTGGCTTGGTCGGGGCTTGGTTTTAGAAAAGGGAGTTATGTATTGGATATTATTCGGAAAGCAAAGCCGATTAAACAATATACTTCGGTAGATGAAAATAACTTTTATAGAGGGGTAGCTGCCAATATTGGAACGAATAATTTGAATGCGACGATTTTCGCTTCTTATAAACCGATTGATGCTAATTTGGTGGAACCTGAAGATACGGTAGTGGTGGTAGAGGATATAGAGACTGAAGGTACACCAGGATCGGGAGTCGATGATGTTGGTATTACCTCCTTACAAGCTTCGGGCTTTCATCGTACCGAAAGTGAACTATTTGATAGAGATGCCATTAACCAACTTCATTTGGGAGGAGGACTTAAATATCGAGGGAGTAATTATTCGATTGGGCTGAATGCTCTTTATATGCGACTGGATACGACCTTGCGTTCCTCACAACAAGATTCCCCCCACAATTTGTACCGTTTTGAAGGTAATTCACTCCTCAATGCAAGCTTAGATTATCGTTTGGTCTTGCCACATATCAACTTATTTGGAGAGGTTGCTATTAGTGATAATGGTGGCTTTGCTATTTTGAATGGAGCAATTTTAGACCTCAGTAAACATATTCAGTTGTCGATTTTACATCGGCATTATAGTGCAAAATATCAATCTCTCAATTCGGGTGCCTTTGCCGAAAGTAGTGCGCCTAATAATGAACGAGGTATTTATATGGGGGCAGTTATTCAACCCATCCCCAAATGGTCCTTGAGTACTTACTATGATGTTTATCGCCATCCTTGGCTCAAATTCTTAACGGATGCACCTTCTCATGGGGCAGACTTTTTGGCCGAACTGTCTTATAAGCATTCTCGTAGAGTAAATATGTATGTGCGTTATCGAAATGAGGTGAAAAAGAAAAATGCAGTTGGTAATGAAAGTGTGAGTGATTTCTTGACCAATCACCAAAAAATGGGACTGCGTTATAATATTAAATACAAAATAGGAAATGGTTTTACCCTTCAAAGTAGAGTCGAAATTTCCCGATATAATAATGGTATCGATGCCACTGAAAAGGGCTTTGCTATTTTACAAGATATTAATTACCGTCCCGCCGAACTTCCTTTTACCATTTCTACCCGCTTTGCTTTATTTGATACCGACACTTACAATGCACGTATCTATGCCTATGAAAATGATGTATTGTATGCCTTCAATGTACCACCTTATTTTGATAAGGGAAGTCGTTTTTACATCGTCGGAAAATATGAGCTAAACCGCTACTTTACTTGTTGGTTGCGTTTTGGGCAAACCTATTTTGCCAATCAAGATGTTATTAGTTCAGGTGATAACGAAATTCAAGGTCGTACCAAGTCTGAAGTTAAAGCCATGATACGAGTTAAATTTTAATTCGACATTCAACTGAAATTCAATATGTATTTTTTTTATGCAAAAAAACCTTATATCGACTATTCTTTCACATAAAAAACTTACCTTTACTTATCGTCAGGACTCTAGCTTAAAAAATCAGCCCTTTACACATAACATTATTATTACATAAAAATTCGGCAAGATTTTTGCTCCCACCAAAGAACAATGTTTGAACATTAAAAAGAATTTGCTAATTATGTATTCCCTAATTTAAATTATTTATGGGCTTACAAGAAGATATAAAGCAATCAAAGTTTAGAAACGAATGGTTGAAAGGTATTGTTAACCTAATCTATACCTATGGATGGATGAAAAACCATCTAAATGCTCACCTACGTCCATTTGAAATCACCATGCAACAATTCAATGTCCTTCGCATTTTAAATGGGCAATACCCAGATCCTATTTCTACATCTGAGATAAGAAACCGAATGCTTGACAAAATGTCGGATGCCTCTCGTATTGTTGAACGTCTCAATAAAAAAGGCTTAGTCTTGCGTACTCCCAACCTTAGTGATAGACGTTTAGTAGATGTAGTCATTTCTGAAAAAGGAAAAAAACTAATTCACGCTATCGACCTTTGTTCAAAGGAAATGGACAATTTCATAGGAGCTTTAAACGAAGATGAAACCCAACAATTAAATCTCTTACTCGATAAAATAAGAGATGAATATAATCCGGAGATATAAGAAACAGAAAAAAGTTGAAATAAGGTATGAAAAAACTCATCCTAGTTATCTTGCTTTTCTTATTTGTTGGAACAGCCATTGCCAATGACGGTGTATTTTATGCTGCTGGTGATCGCCTTATCCCACTAAAAGAAACCAGCATTCGCCTGCAAAAAGAAGTGCTAACACTCACACAAAAAGGGGATTCGATGCACGTCAACGTCTATTTTGAGTTTTACAATCCCGATGCGCCCCGCACCCTCACCGTTGGTTTTGTAACACCTCCAGCAGGTGGCGGTGTTTTAGAAGAAGAAACAACCCATCCACATATCAATGGGTTTCACACATTAGCCAACAATGTGCCCTTCAAACATCAAATCAAACGGATGGAAGAAACAGGTTTCTCTAGCCCCTCCCATGCCACCACTTACGGGCATGATTTCGTTTACTATTTCGATATTCCTTTTCAAACAGGACTTAATGTTGTCGAACATCAATATATGTACAAAGGCGGAGCTTCTATGCTAGAAGATTTTCGATTCGACTACCGCCTCACTACTGGTAAAAGTTGGGCAAATGGTCAAATCGACGATTTCGAACTCAATATCATCATGGAACCTGGCACTTATTTTTCGGTCAATCATAGTTTTTTCAACGATCAATCACCAACCGATTGGAAAATAGTGGGACGAGGTAAAGTTGCCAAGCAGCCTTTCGCCACTCCCTATTCTGAGCTTAAAAATATTCGCCCTGTCAAATTCAATGCAGGACAGTTGCAGTTCAAAGCACAAAACTTTAAGCCTGATTTTGACCTCGAAATCACCCAATTCGCACTCCGAATTCAACTTTCTCATTGGTCGCATAATGAGGAAGCAGCTCTCTTCTATTTCATAGGTGAACTCGATATGATTCCAGAGGATTTTATTCCTGAAGAACTGGCGGGATATACCGAAAAACAATTGTGGCTTCTTCGAAATTACCTCTTTGCGAAATATGGTTACATCTTCAAAAATCCTAAATTGTCCGCCTTATTCAAAAAATTTAATTGGTATACCCCACGCGCCAATCGTCTCCCTTATAAAAAATATTTTTCAGCAAAAGATCAAAAGTTATTGGAGATGATTATGGAAGAAGAAGCAAAGCGAAAAAAGTAATTTTATTTATTATTTTTGGGCGTGCCCTTCCACAGGTCTTAGGGGAATGCGGGCTTGATAAAAGTAGAGCGTAACGCTAACACAATCCCTCAAGCCCACAGTCCCCCAATCCCTGCTTCAGGTCGGGCTATCCGTTTGTAGTTGTCTCCTAGAACAGGTGTTCGGTTATAGTCCTAGCAGTGTCTTCCGCTGTCAGCCCTGCTAGTCCTACCTCACTACCTGTCTACTTCGTCAAGCTACCACTGCTATCCCTCACGTGAAACAATGAGTAAATTAGTGATTGAGTGAATGACTGAATAGACGTTACGCTTCATGCACTCATCCACTCATTCGCTCAATCATTCATTAGTATGACCATGTTTCTCCCCTCCACGCCTCCACTCCTTCAACTACCAGCCACCTACACTGCATGGGACGACCTAGTCCCGCAATTACCCAACCTCATCCAAAGTCGCCAAATTCGACAGGTCTTAGAAAAGTTACCAATACTGAGTATCAGCCACTTACAAACAGCAGCCGAACAAGAAAGAGCCTTACTACTGCTCTCCTACTTTGGGCACGCCTTTGTCTATGGAGGAGAAATAGATAGTGATTATATCCCCGCTTCTATTGCCATTCCATGGACACAATTAGCCAGCCAAATGCAGCGACCAGCCATTTTGCACCATGCCTCTGCGGTATTAAATAATTGGAAAATCATTGATCCCAAGCGGGCATTTCAAGCAGAAAATCTACAGACACTCATACAATTTAACGACTCCCCCAATGAACATTGGTTTTTTATGCTAACAACGGAAATGGAGTATATTGGAGCTAAAACAGGAGGGATTGCTTCTAAGCTACAAAAAGGCATTTTAAGCCAATCAAAACAGGCAGTAGCGGAAGCCCTTCATGAATTACAGAACTGTATAGCAGCTCTTAGTCATACACTTGCCCGTATGGAAGAAGGATGTAATCCTAGCTTTTTTTATGAGCGAATACGTCCTTTTCTTGCCTCCTTTCACGACATTCGCTACGAAGGTGTAACAAGTAATTCGGTACGAACTTATCACGGTGGTAGTGCCGCCCAAAGTACACTCCTTCCCTTACTCGACAGCCTACTTGACATCCAACATCAAGAAAATCACTCTGCCTATTTTTTGCGAGAAATGCGCAAGTATATGCCTCCTCCACATGTGGCATATCTCAAAATGATTGAAAATGGGCCTTCTACTTACGCGTTTTGTAAAAAAGATACGGTATTGTTGAAAAAGTTTGAGGAATGTCGGGCAGCATTAGTCGCTTTTCGGAATGTGCATTTAAAAATTGTGGCAATTTATATAATGGCGCAAGCGAAAAAAAAGGTAGGGCCTGGTGCAACAGGTACAGGTGGTACTAATCCAATGGTATTTTTGAAACAATTACGAGATGATGGGAAATAAGTAAATGGATAAAAGATATCCATATAGGATTAATGACACGTCGATAAATACTTCACTATCTGCTCCAAGCTATCTGGTATTTCTATGTTATATGTTTTGTACTGTCTTTTATGCATTTTTGACCATCATTAAGGTAAAACCACCCAATACAAAGATAATAAGCCCCATCAATATCCATAACCAGATAGAATTAGTAATGAGTGGTTCAGGAGTAACTTCTTCCTTCACTTTTCTAATCTGTTTCTCATCTCCAAGTGTTAATAATTTCACATCGTCAGGAATATTCTCTTTGAAATACTTAATATCATACTTCGGAGCTTTCCTATTTTCATACGTATCTTTCATCCCATAATACAAGCCGTATTGATAGCCTTTGTATTTAGGTGAAAAGCGGGCTACCAATTTTCGTTTGACACATTTTAGCTTCACTGACTTAATGGCATCTAGGGCTTCATTATCCCAATTTACAATCTGTAATTTGAAACCTTTTCCTAGTACTTCCCGTGAATCAAAAACAATATCATCCGTTAGAGAAGAAATAGTCTGTTTGGCAAACTCAGGATAAAGCGGCTTTCCATCTTGATTAACAAGTTCCTCAGAGGTATAGCCTATTTTTGCCATGCGATAATAGTCTTGTGCATTGTCAATTTCCAGAATAATACGAGAAACCAAGACTTCTTCGGGAGTAGAAAAATAAACATTAGTCAACTTCTTTTTTTTATCTTCTTCCCGCTTCAAATCGGTAATCAAAAACTCATCCCATACTCCTTCTTTGACTTGCCTTTCTTGGATACTTGCACTTTTTAAAATGGGCTGTTCTTTTGATTCGGTAATATGTAAACGCAAATAACGATACTTGACCGTTGGAAAACGGAGTTCTGTATGATTAAAAGATTGGTATGATTCATTAATTTTAAGAAATCGACGATCCTCTGTAATAGTAAACCATTCCTTTTGGTTATTGCTTCCTTCAAGCTTTACCTTCCAATCTAATTGGTCATTTTTAAACTCAGTATAGAAGTAATTAATCTTGGTTGGCTTCGTTATTTCGAAGGTCAAAAAAGCCCCCCTTTTATTATATACCTGATTGATCACTTCTGATTTCACCTTCACTACTTTGCTTTCTTCTTCCATTTTTTGCATCAGAAAGGGCACTTCAATCGTGTCATTTCCCTTGACGCCCAGAAGGCGAAAGTCCGTTTGTTGTTTATTGAGATTTCTAAAAAACGAAGGTGGTACATCTATGGTATGCCACTCCTCGGTAATCGGACTTTCAACGGGACGTTGGTAATAAAAGTCCTTTGAACTCGCTCCTTGTATCCCACCTGTTAGGAGAATGAACAAACAACAGATGGAGAAAATGCTTTTATACTTGCTCATGAATATTCTTTTTATCTTCTTCTACCAATTGATCGGCAAACTTATTATACAAGAAAGAACCGATTAATAATAATACGCCTAATCCAATGAAAGTAAGGGTTTTGGTAATAGTTGGCATATTAGCCATATCATAAAATACGAGCTTACATACCGTCAATCCAAAGAGGATAATTCCACTGATACGGAAATATTTCTTGGAAGCCCAGAAACCTAAACTGAGTAAAAATAAAGCAAAAGCTCCCCACAAAATAGTTAATCCAAATCGTTGTATATCCCAATGTATAAACTCTTGATTGATGATGACAAATAGGAGGAAAAAGCCATAAAACTCTAAGATTACTGGCCATTTTCCTTTGTTCATGAATGATTGTTTCCCTAAGTAAAGGGTCAAAAAGAATACTAGCCCAATAAACAGATAAATTATATACCGAATACCAATGTACCAAATACTAGGAGCGTGTGTTCCACCTTTCTTGTATATTTCGTAGTATTCTGCCAGTGGCTCAAAAATTAATTCTGGTATACTAAGTACTACTAAAGCTATTGTTATTAGGTTAAATGCAATAATGATATTTCCAGGAATATAGTACTTAAGTTTTTTAGCAATGACTGTGGTGATACCTGCTTGGAAAATAAGATTATAAATCAAGATATAAGCCATCCCCATATAGCCAACTGCGTCATTATAGTCTCGACGGGTTGAGCCAGACTCCGTTAATCCAATGATTACTGAATCTTGATAAATGCCAACATTATAACAGATCAATTCTAGTAAGCCTCCAAAATAAGCAGTCACCACCAAAACAAGTGGTAATAGTATATCAGGAAGGGCTAAACTGAACCCTTTTTCAGCAGCTAGTGTTCGATACGGTTTCATCAAATTCATATAATTTAATGCCGCATAACCGACTAAGACCAACACTGTTTGTAAGAAATAAGTATTGAATATAACACGTAAGTTCTCTGTATCAGACAAAGAATCAATATACGGAATATAGTTTTCCCCCCAATTATATACTAAGCTCAAAAAGCTTAGAAATAGGACAGGGAAAGCCAGTAATTCATATACTTTTACTTGGCGGAAACGCCCTATACCAAATAATAAAAGAGCTTCTAATACCCAGATTAAAAGAACCCAAGAACCATCT
The DNA here is from genome assembly GCA_020631245.1 of Bacteroidota bacterium. Classification (GTDB taxonomy): domain Bacteria; phylum Bacteroidota; class Bacteroidia; order Chitinophagales; family UBA2359; genus JAHDHP01. Next base: position 8,001 of record JAHDHP010000020.1, read on the forward strand.
AATTGCACAGGAACAGCAATGGTTAGGAAAGTGATGACCAAACCTGATACGAAGAAAAATAAACTTTTATCTCCTAGTTTAGATTGATAAATAAATACAGTAGCAGCAAAATGAATAAATGCATTGAAGAGCGTAAATAAGCCTTGAAATTCTTCCAAATCTCCGCTGTTTAACAATTGCATACCCATCCCATAATAGATAAATGAATTGAGAAGAATGAGTACCACATCTTGCCAAACGAGCTTTTCTTTGTTAATGACTTTGTAGGCAAGGGCACAGGCATAAAAGGTGAGGAAAAATAAGGTCGCAAATCCGAGTCCCATCCAGATGCCTTCCTCAAGGTTTTTGTCATCCATCCACATAGCGAAGATGCCCCATGTAAAGGCGAAAGCTAGATAATAGAGTAATTTCCAATTTTGATAAAAGGCAGTAATGGCAATTCCGATGTTGACCACTCCCATATAAGCAAATAGCAATAAGGCACTATCTGAATCAGAACCTACTAAGAATGGAACTGCATAAGCTCCAACAAGACCAAGGACAGCGATAACTTGCTGTTTATATTGTAGGGCTGCAATGACTGTACAAATGGTAAAGAAGACCATTAGGAGAAAGGCGACGATGCTCGGAAATAGGTTGTAGAAACTGTGGGCGGCAAACGTAATAAAATACATGATAGTCATTGCACCACCTAGTAATACCGCACTAAAACTCTCGTATTTTGGCTTTAATCGGATCGCAACTCCTAATAAACCTAAACCCGTTAAATATCCTAAAATGATACGAACTAGTGGACTTATATAGTTATTATCAATTGCAAACTTTGCCCCAATAGCTACTCCTAAAATAATAGCTATAATTCCTATTTTATTCAGTAAATTTCCTCCAATAAAAGCTTCGAGATTATCCGAGAAATCAAATACTTGTGATTTCTTTTTCTTAGGGGGACCTGCTGAAGGTTGAGGGGATTGGGGGGTTGAGGGATGGAGGGGAGGAGAGACAGAAGGATTGAGGGACTGAGGGGTTTCTGAAAGAGATTCTTTTTCTTTAAGTTCTACAGGAGCAGCATCTTCAACCTCTTGTTCTATTTGCTCTACTTTTTGTTCTAAGGCTGTGACTTTACGTTCTTGGTCTGTTAAGTTAGGATGTTGTTTAAGGTACATCTTAATATTAGCAAGTTCCTTGCTCATTCCCCGTATTTCTTTCCGCTGTTGGACGAACAATTTTATCATTCCATCCAGTTGTTCGCTCAATTGCTCAACTCTTTTTTCGATATTATTCATGGGTGACGGTTATTACATAAATAAAGAAGGTTACAGGGGCAGTACACACACCTAAAGATTGAGGTGTTTACATAGTTCCTTCCTTATTTTGAAATTCTGCGAATCTTGCTTTTGCTTCTGCGAATTTCATTCCAACCGCGTATACAATAACTAAATGATTGGATAGTATTAACTTTCATCTCATCACCCAATCATCCAATCATCCCGTCATCCAATCATCATCAATAGTCTGTTTTTATCGTTTTATCAAATGGCACTTTAAATTGGTAAACCACATCTTCAGCATGGCGATCTTCCAACACATCTACTCCATAGCGGATTTTGTGCGGATCATCATAAACCAATGTTCCAAAGGCACGATCCCAAAAAGAGAAAATATTTCCAAAATTAGAATCCGTCCAAGGGCGTTCGAAGTGGTGATGAAACTTGTGCATATCCGGTGTTATAAACACATAACTCAGGGCTTTATCAAAAGCTCTTGGTAAGCTGATATTGGCATGAGAGAAGTAAGTAAAAAAGACGGAAGAAATTCGGTAAATCATATAGAAGGCAAAGGGAATACCACCAATCACTATCGCACCTAAAGCAAATACTTCGCGAATCAAATAGTCTCCTGGATGATGACGTGTACCAGTTGTGGCGTCTACTTGGGTATCACTGTGGTGTACTAAGTGGAACTTCCACATCCATTTGACACGATGTAAGGTATAATGAGCTACATATTGTGCAATAAAATCAAGAAGCATAATGGCAAGAATCATTTCGATCCAACTTGGTAGATTCACCCAATTAAACAAACCAAACTGACTAGCACCTAGCCAAGCAAAAATCCCAACTGTTGCTAAGCCAAAGAATAGATTGATAAGAATACTAGTGGAGAGAAATATAAGATTGATGGCAGCATGTTTCCATTTTTGATATTCTAACTTTACAAGTGGAACAGTTGCCTCCCCTATCCAACTAAGTGATAAACAAAGGAATATCCAGAATAATTTTTGTCCAGAAGAGAGTCCTTCAAAAAAAGTGATTATTGCATCCATGTACTACGATTTTGAATTTGTTCTATCCAAAAATAAGGGAAAATTTTTAAAGTAGCGTTTTTTTCTAAATTGTTCTCAACATATTGTATCCAATTATCCGCATTCATATGACGCAGCAGCTTCTTCGTCGGTCGTTTAATCGTTAATCGTTAATCGTTAATCATAAAAAATTAATGAGTTATTCGTACTTTTGTACTCCAGTAGCTCATAAATAGTTTTAGATTTAAAAATCTCAAACATGTGTTTTCCCCAAAAAAAATACTAACAATTTGTAATAAATAAGAGCGAAAGACAACTAACTGAACATAATACATTCTAGTAAATAGATAAATTCTCTTTTAATAAAAAAAACATTATGAGACTAAATCAAATGTCCAATCTTTTCAAGATTACAGGACTATTACTATGTTGTCTTTTTTTCAGTACCAACAATACGCAGGCACAAGTGAAAAAAAAGATTAAAGAAGTTTTAACTACTCGACCCACTGATATTAGAGTTCCTCCAGTTATCGATCGAGAGATATTTTTTGGTGATCCAGAAATTACTGGCGCGCAATTATCTCCTGATGGCAAGTACATGACTTTTATTAAGCCTTTTAATGAGGTCAGAAATATTTGGGTAAAGGAAACGAATCAACCATTTGACAAGGCAGTACCTTTGACTGCTGATGAGAAACCTATTCCAGGCTATTTTTGGAGTCGCGATGGGAAGTATGTTTTATATGTACAAGATAAAGATGGAAATGAAGATTTTCATGTTTGGGCGGTCAATCCTAGTGATAAATTAGCAGAAGGACAAAAGGTTCCTGAAGCTAGAGATATTACACCAGTAGATAGTGTCAGAGCTTATATTTATAGTGTTCCTAAAAGTAAGCCTGGTGTAATGTATATTGGATTTAATGATCGTGATCGTGCGTGGCATGATTTGTATGAGGTAGATATTGCAACTGGTGAGCGTAAATTGATCCATGAAAATAAGGAGAAAATAACAGGTTGGGAATTTGACCTGAATGATGAATTGCGCTTAGCTACTCGTACTAACGAAGCAGGGGGTACAGAGGTGTTACGTATTGATGAAGAAGGTAAATTTGTAAAATGTTATGAGTGTAACATCGAAGAAAGCTGTTACCCTTATCGCTATCACAAAAATGGGAAGCAAATATATATGGTGACTAATAAAGGAGATCGTGATCTTTCGGAATTAGTGTTATTTAACCCAGAAACAGGAGATGAAGAATTTGTAGAGTCTGATCCAGAAAAACAAGTTGACTTTGGTAGAGCTTACTTTTCTGATGTAACAGATGAAATGATTGGTTCTCGTTACTATGGAGACAAGCCTCGTACGTATATCACGGAACCTGCTATGAAGGCAGACTATGAATTACTACAAGAGAAATTTCCTGGTGTAGAAGTAAACTTTGGTTCTTCTACCGATGATGAGGAATTATTTATTGTGTATGCCAATAGTGATACAGACCCTGGTGCTGCTTACCTATTTGATCGTAAAACGAAGGAAATTGACTTCCAATACCGTCCACGTCCTGACCTTCCGACACAGCATCTAGCACCAATGAAGGCAGTACGTTATAAATCTTCTGATGGTATGGAAATTCCTGCTTATTTAACAGTTCCTAAAGGATACAAAGCAGAAAAATTACCTGCAATCTTATTAGTACATGGTGGTCCTTGGTCGCGTGATAGCTGGGGGTATAACTCCTTCGCTCAATTCTGGGCAAATAGAGGTTATGTGGTTTTACAACCTAACTTTAGAGGCTCTACTGGTTATGGTAAAGCTTTCTTAAATGCTGGAAACGGTGAGTGGGGTAAGAAAATGCAAGATGATGTGACTTGGGGAGCAAAATACCTAATTGAACAAGGAATTGCAGATGCTGATAAAATAGGAATCATGGGGGGTTCTTATGGTGGTTATGCAACTTTAGCAGGTGTCACCTTTACGCCTGACACTTATGCAGCAGGTGTATCTATCGTAGGTCCATCTAACCTTATTACTTTATTAGAATCAATTCCTCCTTATTGGGAAAGTGTTCGTACCATGTTCCACAATAGAATGGGTGACCCGAATACGGAAGAAGGATTGGCGATGTTGAAAGAACGTTCTCCATTAAATTCTGCTGATAAAATTAAAGTGCCTTTAATGGTCGTACAAGGAGCGAATGACCCACGTGTGAAAAAAGCAGAGTCAGACCAAATTGTAGTAGCAATGCGTGAATTAGGTTTGCCTGTTCAATACATTGTTGCACCTGATGAAGGACATGGTTTCCGCCAGCCTGAAAATAATATGGCGTTCATCTCTGCTGCTGAAGCATTTTTAGCAGAGCATTTAGGAGGGCGTTACCAAAAAGAAGTGCCTGACAATATCGCTAAAAAGCTAAAAGATATTACTGTTGATATCAATACCGTTGAATTAGCAGAAGTACTTAGTGAAGAGGATAAAAGTGCTGCTCTTGCAGTACCTGAATTCGACTTGAAACCTGCGACTTATAAATACCAAATGAAGATTAAAATGCAAGGGCAAGAAATGCCTATGGAGGTAAAGCGTACCATTGAAGAAAAAGATGGAAAGTGGGTGGTAACAGATAAGACATTCTCTATGTGGGGCGAAGGATCTGATATTAGTACCCTCGAAAAAGGTTCTTTAGCTTGTGTAACCCGTGTCTCTGAACAAGGTCCTGCAAAAACGAACCTTACTTATGCTGCCGATCACATTAAAGGAAAGATGAACATGCAAGGCAAAGAGACTGCTATTGATCAAAAATTAGATGCTCCTGTTATTGCAGATGGGTCAGCTTTAGATATGTACTTAGTAAATCTTCCTATTAAAGAAGGTTATAGTACCAAATATCGTATTTATGACCTACGTAGTCAGAAAGTGAAAAACTACGAATTTAAAGTACTTGAAAAAGAGCAAATCAAAGTACCAGCAGGTAAATTTGAGGCGTTCAAGGCAAGTATATCTTCTTTAGATGGTGATGCTGGTGAGCGCACCATGTGGATTACTACTACTGATCAACGTTGTGTCGTAAAACAAACCGCTACTATTCCTGAAATGGGTGGTGCGACAATTGTTTCTGAATTGGCGAAGATCAAATAATTTCGTAAGGGCAACGCTTGTAAGTAGTTGGATAAAAGTTTTTCCACATACTTACCCTTTAAACAATTAAGGGCAGCTTGAATTTATTTCAAGCTGCCCTTCTTTACTTATTTCACTTTCAAATCTTCCTCCTGTACGACTCCCCTACTATTTTCAATCACCATCCAATACTTACCTTTATCCAACAATAAAAACAAAGGCTGCTCATTATCTCTTACCTCCAAAATATCAGTAGGAATTGCCGTTTCTAGATCTTCACCCTCATAATACACTTTGATAAGGACAGGTAAACCAGGTTTGATGCGCAACTTTTTAAGGGGCACTAACTGTTTATGTCCTCCTAGCATTTGCCAATCAGGTCGTTCCTCAACATAACGTGTACGCGGGTGAAACACCTGTATATCATAGTGTTTATTATCACTTGGATTGACAAATACTTGTCCTTCTTCATTCAAAAATAGCTGAGGCGTTCTCGGATAACCAATCATACCATAATACCCATTTTCAAAACTACTATGACTCCGCTCATACATACGCGTTTGGTCAATCGTTAACGGATCAATACCTGTCAACTTCTTAAAATGTACCGCCATAGGAATAGAACCAGCTATTTCCCACTTATCGTCCTCACTAATATGATCATAACCTGCATGAACCAACACTTTAGCATCAGGATCATCCTTTATCTGTTCATAAATATTACGAGCTTGTCCTTCTTCCCGATGTAGCGAATCATGATTATTTTCATATGGGAATACCGTAAATCCTAGCCAAATAGCTTCTCGAATGAGTTCATTCATCATCGGTTCTTGCACCAAGTAACCAGAGCTTTTAATAGGGTATCCACGTTCATTTAGCAAGGTATCTTCATGACTCAATGCTTCTATGCCAAAATAACGATAACCTTGGTCATATAATCCACGCAACAAAGAATAGGTAAAAGCCCGATGCATCGGTATATGATGAGCTTCATTGATAAATACCGCGCTCGAATTGGCTGCTTCTTCTAAAATTACATCAACTGCCTCATAGGCTTCAAAATTATTAAAGAACGAATCAGCTGCAGCTTCACTAACAGGAGCTTCAAAGATACTTAGTGAATCTCCTGCAATAAGTGCCTGTTCAAATTCTCCAATCATAGCAAACTGCATCATCTGCTCATTATATTTGAGTTGACGTTCCATTTCATCTTCTGGAGCAGAACCTTCAAGGATGTCTTTGGAAAAATGATAGGGAGAATCGGCTTTTTCTTGGGCAAAACTAGAGAGGGATAAAGGAAAGAGTATACAAAAAATGAAAAGCTGTAATCGCATTGTTCTTAGCATTTAATCACAAAAAATTATTAGGCATTATTTATTTTAATTTGCCTTTTTACTTAAGCACTGTTGATTGGACGTTCTAAGCAATAAAACGTTACCTTTAGTAAAAACAATATACCAATATGCATATTCTAAAATAGAATTATCTCCAAACCAATTCCACCAATCCTTTACACTTCCCTATTTTTGAACTATGTTTGCAGCAATGTTTTTTTTGAATAAGATGATCGAGTAATTTGGGACTTACAATTGCCATATTAGGGCTAGTTATATCACTAGCAAGCTTACTACATTCCTACTTTTTGTATCCACTTCTCCTCAAGTGGCTTACGCGTAATAAGCAGGCAAATGACTTTGTTTATCCACTAGCTACCGAAAAACTCCCCTATGTCTATATCTTAATGGCTGTATACAACGAAGAAAAAGTCATCGCCACCAAAATACACTCCCTCTACAATACCACCTACCCACTTGATAAAATAAAGGTACTGATAGGTTCCGATAACTCTACCGACAAAACCAATCAAATCATCACAGAACTCCAAAGTCAATACCCACATATCACCTTAAAAAATTTTGAAGGAAGAAATGGGAAAATAAACATTATCAATCAGTTATACGATCATTATACCACAACATTTGAGGAAGCAAAGTCTGATGTTATCATCATGACAGATGCCAATGTTTTTTTCACCCCTCCTACCATTTTCCTACTAGTCAAGCATTTCAGAAATCCTAGAATTGGCTTAGTTGCTGCCAATATTTTAAATAAAGGAGTTCGCAAAACAGGTATTTCCTTTCAAGAAAGCTGGTATATCAAAAGAGAAAACGACATCAAATACCTAGAAGGACTGCTTGATGGCAGTATGATGGGAGCATTTGGAGCTTGTTTTGCCATGCGCGCACACCTATTTCATCCCGTACCCAACAATTATATCGTAGATGATTTTTATCTCACCCTCAAAGTCCTAGAACATAGATACCAAGCCATTAAAGAACCTTTTGCTATCTGTAAAGAAGATGTTTCCGACGATCAAAAAGAGGAATTTAGACGCAAAAAACGCATCTCGGCTGGCAACTTTCAAAACCTCAAACATTTCCAACACTTACTAAACCCCAGATACAAATGGGTAGCTTACAATTTTTTTTCTCATAAAATACTTCGCTGGTTCGGACCTTTTTTTTTAATTGCTGCGTACCTTTGCACAATCATATTATGCAAAGAGAACATCTTCTTCATCTTTTTGTTATTCTTACAAACACTAGCACTGCTCAGTCCGCTAATCGACTACTTGTTCAAAAAGGTGTCTATCCACCTCCCCCTACTGCGATTCATTAGTTATTTTTACCTAATGAACTTAGCACTATTACTGGGCTTTTTTAACTTTCTAAAAGGAATCAACACCAATGTTTGGAAACCAACAAAACGGAACCTCAACAAAGCTTAACACAATTGATGAGGCAATCGAGGACATCAAAGCAGGTAAATTAGTTATAGTAGTTGACGATGAAGATCGAGAAAACGAAGGTGATTTTATCACCGCCGCCAGTAACGCGACCCCCGAAATCATCAACTTTATGGCTACACATGGACGCGGACTTATCTGTGCTCCAATTATCGAAGATCGTTGTGATGAATTAGGACTTGAACTAATGGTCAGCTCTAATACTGCCCTTCACGAAACCCCCTTTACCATCTCCATCGACCTCATCGGACATGGATGTACAACAGGGATTTCGGCATCTGATCGTTCCAAAACAATCAAAGCACTCATCGACCCCAAAACTCGTAAAGAAGATTTGGGGAAACCAGGACATATCTTCCCACTTCGCGCACGTCGTGGCGGTGTATTACGTCGAGCAGGACATACCGAGGCAACCATCGACTTAGCACGTTTGGCAGGCTTCGAACCAGCAGGAGTACTCGTCGAAATTATGAACGAAGATGGAACAATGGCACGACTTCCACATTTATTAGAAGTAGCCAAAAAATTCGATCTTAAAATCATCTCTATCAAGGACTTAATATCCTACCGACTTGCCAAAGATCGACTCATCAAACGCGAAGTATCGGTCAGAATGCCTACCAAACATGGCGATTTCGACCTTATCGCATACACTGAAATTCATACAGGCGAACAACATTTGGCAATGGTAAAAGGTAGTTGGCAAACCGATGAACCCATCCTTGTTAGAGTACACTCTTCTTGTGTGACAGGCGATATTCTCGGTTCTCTCAGATGCGATTGTGGCGACCAATTACACGTTTCGATGAAACATGTAGAAGCCGAAGGAAAAGGAATTATCCTCTACATGAATCAAGAAGGGCGAGGCATTGGTTTACTCAACAAACTCAAAGCTTACAAACTACAAGAAGAAGGAAAAGATACCGTAGAAGCGAATCTAGAACTAGGTTTCAAAAAAGACCAGCGAGATTATGGAATCGGTGCACAAATCCTTCGTGACCTCAATGTGTCTAAAATCCGCCTCATGACTAACAATCCTAAAAAACGAGTAGGCCTCATTGGCTATGGCTTAGAAATTGTTGATAATGTAAAGATTGAAATTCCGCCTAACGAACACAATGAAAAATATCTCCAAACAAAAAGAGATAAACTAGGGCACGAAATCCTACAGGATAAGTAGAAATCGTATATGTAAATAACACAACAACTCAATCCCACACTCCCTCATTTCTTGGGCGTGCCCTTCCGCAAGGTTTCGGGAATGATGGGATTGATAAAAGCAACGCGTAACGCTAACCCAATCCCACATTCCCTCAATCCCTTGCTTCAGGTCGGGCTATCCGTTTGTAGTTGCCTCACACCCGCTAGTTCAGCAGATGCCTAGCAGTGTCTTCCGCTGTCAGCCCTGCTAGTCATTGCTTCACAAAAGCGGCTGTTTCGTCAAGCTACCACTACTATCCCTCACGCGAAAACGATGGAACGATTGACGATTGAATGTCCGACGATCAACGTTTCATCGTTAGTCGTCGCACATTTAATCGTCCAATCTTACTTTCAATTGGCCTATTTTTTTGTTATTTTTGCGGTTATCTTAATAAGAAACGGCCCTATCATCCAATTACCTCGCACTATTCGCCCTTTCGAATCTACCTACAACATCACATGGCCCAAAAGAAACCAACATCAAATTCCAATAAAAAAACAACTAGCAATAGTAATAAAAAAAGTACAACTAGTCGAACTCGAAAAAGTACTAGCACAACAAATAGGAAGCCAGCCACTAAAACGAGCCGAACAAGAAAGAAAACAAGTACTAAAAAAAGTGGGCCAGGTTGGGGACAACGTTTCGTCCAAGGCACTATCAACCTTATCAAAGACGAACGTACTCCTCGTTTTTTAGGGCTACTTTGTATCCTTTTTGCGATTTACTGTGTTATTGCTTTTGTCTCCTATATCTTCACAGGAGAAGCCGATCAGAACTATATGCATCGCACCTCTAGCGATTTCCTATTTGATTCCGAACTAAGCACCAAAAATTGGCTTGGCAGACTCGGCACTTTTCTAGGGCATGTTTTCATCTATCGAGGATTTGGAATTGCGTCATTTTTACTCATTATTGGCGTCTTTTTCACAGGACTTAAGTTACTCAAACCATATGCCCCCTTCACCTTATCCAAGGTATATCAATACTGCTTTTTAAGCACCTTATTATTATCAGCTATCTTAGGTTTACTTTTTGCTGGTTTTAAGTTTCCATATGGTGGAAATTTTGGAAAATACATCAACCTTTCCTTAATCTCCTTCATTGGAAAAATAGGAACCATACTATTACTTTTCTTTCTACTGGCAGTTATCCTTATGTGGGTTTTCAATATCAAAAGTATTGGAAACTGGAATTTCGGTATGCCAGAAGCATGGGAAACTTGGAAACAAGAACAAGCTGCTGCTGCTGCTGAAAGAGAACGAAAAAGAAAATTGAAAAAAGCTGAAAAGGAAAGACAGTTAAAAACAGCCTCAAACACGAAAGAAAAAACAACTCGTACAACAACTCCTGAAAAGGTAGGTATCGAACACCAAGAAAATAGTCTCGATATTGAAAAGGTATTGGCAAGTGGTCGTCAAATTGAACTCGATTTTCAAGCCAAAGAAAAGCAAGCTCGAAAAAGAGCAAAAGCCAAACGCAAGAAAGAAGAAGATCCTGAACAACAAGAAATCATTCTTGATATTATCGCCCCTTACCAAGAAAAGATAAATACAGAAGAAAATAGTGTCACTCCTAATTTAGACACGCCCTATGATCCAACACTTGAACTAAGTGACTATAAACCTCCCGTACTCAGCCTATTAGAGTTTTATGGCAATGAATTATTGGATGATGACGTAATTAGCATTAATCGCGAAGAACTTGAAGCTAACAAAATCCAAATTGTTGAAACACTCAACAATTATAATATCGAAATATCGAAAATTTGGGCAACGCCTGGCCCTACTGTTACCCTCTACGAAATTGTACCAGCCCCAGGTGTTCGTATCTCCAAGATTCGAAACCTAGAGGATGATATTGCCCTTAGTTTAGCGGCATTGGGTATTCGTATTATTGCACCTATGCCAGGTAAAGGAACCATCGGTATTGAAGTCCCTAATCAAAACCCTGAAATCGTATCTCTTCGAGGTATTCTAGCTTCTGATAAGTTCCAAAAAACCAAAATGGACTTACCCATAGCACTTGGAAAAACAATTTCTAATGAAAACTATGTCGCAGACCTTGCCAAAATGCCTCACCTCCTTATGGCAGGTGCTACAGGACAAGGTAAGTCGGTTTGCCTCAATAGTATACTTATTTCCCTACTCTACAAAAAGCATCCTTCTGAACTTAAATTTGTGATGGTCGATCCTAAAAAGGTGGAGCTATCCTTATATAATATTATTGACAAACATTTCTTAGCGAAGCTACCAGATGAGGAAGAGGCAATCGTTACCGATACCAAAAAAGTGATCAACACACTCAATGCCCTCTGTATCGAAATGGATATGCGATACGATTTACTTAAAAAAGCATCGGTACGTAATTTGCGCGAATACAATATCAAATTCAAACAACGACGCTTGAACCCCGAAAAAGGGCATCGTTTCATGCCATACATCGTACTTGTTATTGATGAGTTTGCCGACCTCATCATGACAGCAGGAAAAGAGGTCGAAATGCCCATTGCACGTTTAGCTCAATTAGCTCGTGCGGTAGGTTTACACTTGGTTATTGCGACACAGCGTCCAACAGTTAATATTATTACAGGTACTATCAAGGCAAACTTCCCTTGTCGAATTGCCTTTAGAGTGACCTCCAAAATTGATTCTCGTACTATTCTGGATGCAGGAGGAGCCAACCAACTCATTGGACGTGGAGATATGCTTTTATCACTCGGCGGAAATATGGTCCGCTTACAAGGAGCTTTTGTAGATACACCTGAAGTAGATAAGGTCAATGACTTTATCAGTCAACAAAGAGGATTGGAAGATGCTTTCTTACTACCTGAATACCGAGATGATGATGGCTTTATGCAAGCCTCCAATGGCGATAAATTTGAATTTGATGACCTTTTTGAAGATGCTGCTCGTATTGTCGTACAACATCAATCAGGCTCCACATCTTTATTGCAACGCCGCTTGAAATTAGGTTATAATAGAGCAGGACGAATTATGGATCAATTGGAAGCTACGAGCATTGTAGGACCTAAAAATGGTAGTAAAGCTAGAGAGGTCTATGTACTTGATGATTTTGAGCTAAATAAGGTGATTGATCAATTGAAAAACAACTAATTATAACTTTTGACAAATAACTAAAGATCAACTTTTTAAGATCTTTTTTTAATTCCATTTTACGTTTAAACGAACAAGTACTTTTTTCATCTAACAAACAATTTCTTATTTACCCTTATTTAAGTGACAAGCACCAATAATAACAACAAAAACTTATCATAAATGAAGACACTCGTTTTAATCACAAGCTTATTTCTTACTTCCCCCTTATACACATTCGCATCTGGACCAATATGCATCGAGCATCCATTCAGTTTTGAGATATTGGACATTTGCGATGATGACAGTGACGAATCAAAAGAAATTCTTGCCAAGGTTGAAGAAAAATTCAACTCCCTTAATAGTTTTCAAGCCAACTTCCAACTTCGTATGGAAAACATACAATCTCAAATTGATGAGACTCAAGCAGGTAGTATCTTCTTAGATCGTATTACAGGAAATTACCGAGTAGAAACTCGTGAAGTCGTGATGATCACTAGTCAAAAAGAAGTGCATACTATTCTTCTAAATGAAGGAGAAGTAATTATAGACAATTACGATCCAGATGAATCAGAATTTTCACCTGCTAAATTGTATACCGTCTATAAAAATGATTATAAATCAGAATCAAAGCCAGATCAAGAAATAGATGGTTTTGACCATGCCGTTATCGACTTAACTCCTAATTCAAGTAGCAGTCCTTACCACAAAGTTAGATTGTATGTCAATCGTACTAACTTCTTAATTACTAAAGGAGTTGTTTTCGAAAAGAATGATACTCAATACACTTACAAGTTAACTGAATTCGAACAAAACCCAGACCTTTCTGAGCGCATCTTTAATTACGATGCAAGAGAGTTTCCTAGTTTTGAGGAAGTTGACCTACGTTAGTTGGTGATTGAATGAGTAGCGACAAGGCATGCCTTGTCGCTACTCATTCAATCATGAATTTCCCACTCCCCTACCTGCTTCAGATCTTCCCAAAAATTCCCATAAGATTTCGTAACGACCATTGCATTTTCAATAATCAAACCTCCTTTATATTTCAAAGCTAGAGCTGCGAAAGCCATTGCCATACGATGATCGTGATAAGTGGCGATAGTGATCCGTTTTTTTGCCTCAAAATTTGCTTGCTCGACAGTCATTTCCCAATGATCTCCCTCCCCTTGAAATACGACACCAAACTTAGCTAACTCATCTCTTAAAGCAGCGGTTCGATCTGTTTCTTTGATACTCAAGGTGATCAACCCATCAAAAATAGCGGGAATGCGGGCACCTGCACAGGCTACAGCAAGCGTCTGCGCCAAGTCGGGGCATTCCATGAAGTTGTATTGAAACGTTTGTGGTAGCTCACCTGCTTTGCTTAAGCGTACTCCTTCCTCAGTGAACTCACTTTTTATTCCTAATGTTTCCATCATTTCTACGAGTACACGGTCACCCTGTAAACTCTCTTTATGTAGCCCTTTGAGGTAAATATTCGCAGTGGAAGACAAGACCGCCATTCCGTAATAATAAGATGCAGCACTCCAATCGGCTTCTACTACAAAATTACGAGCGATATAAGCTTGTGGAGCAATCGTAATTATATTGCCCTCAAAGCTATACTCAATCCCAAAATAATGCATGACATTTAGGGTCATCATAAGGTATGGGCGAGATACTAATTGTCCTTCCAACTCCAAAACCAAGCCTTCTTTCAATACAGGTGCAATCATCAACAATGCAGATAAGTATTGACTGCTAACTCCTGCGCTCATGCGCACTTTACCTCCTTTTAGCGTTCCTCCTTGTATTTTTAGTGGTGGACATCCTTCTCCCTCAAGATATTGAATATCTGCTCCTAGATGACCTAATGCATCTACTAGGATGCCAATGGGCCGCTGCTTCATTCGTTCAGAACCCGTTAAAATCCATTCTCCTTTTTGTAAGGCGTAATAGGCAGTCAAAAATCGCATGGTGGTACCTGCAGCTCCTACATCTTTTAGTGGTTCTTTGCTTTTTAAGGCAGCTAGTAAAGCATTGGTATCGTCGGAGGTAGATAATCCTTTTATCTCAAAATCTCCCTCTGTCAAAGCTTGTATGACTAAGACGCGGTTCGAAATGCTCTTTGACCCATCGAGTGTCACTTCTCCTGACAACACATCATTTGCAATTGAAATCGTATAATTCAAGTGTTTATGTAATTTTTTGTTTTCTAATTAGGTACTCCCATCACATTCTCTACCACCTTATAAACTTCCTCTTCTCCTACTGCTTGATTGAATATCGCTTTTCCTAACTTCTCTAGTAAGGTAAAGTTTAGTTGTCCTCCTTCATTTTTCTTATCATTTTTCATGTACTCCATTACAGGTGTATAATCATCAAGCGAACGATGGTAGGGAGAATAGAGGCCATTCATAAAAGTAAGGACTGTTTGCACTTCTTGCTCATTCACCTCCCCTCTACCAATAGATAAGCGTAATTCAGCTTCCATTCCTAAGGCAATTGCCTCACCATGCAAAAGAGGATCATTATCATGTGCCAGTGACCAACTTTCAATGGCATGACCAATGGTATGCCCAAAGTTGAGTACTTTCCGTAATCCTGCTTCGAAGGGGTCTTCTTCCACTATCCGTTTTTTAACCAATAGAGAACGGTAAATGACCATCTTCCAATTTATGGAAGAGAAGTCCTCTATTTTTAGTAGATCATTCCAGTAATCCTCATCATCAATGAGGGCATGTTTAATCACCTCAGCAAATCCATTTCGCACTTGCCTTTCTGGAAGTGAGTTCAAAAAAACAGGGTCAATAAAAACCGCTTGGGGATTGTTAAAGCAACCAATAATATTCTTTACATGCTCGAAATCGACTCCTAATTTACCTCCTATGGAGGCATCTACTTGTGCGAGTAAGGTGGTAGGGATTTGAATGAAATCAATGCCTCGTTTATAGGTACTAGCACAAAAACCGCCCATATCACCTATTACCCCCCCACCCAAGTTGATCACTAATGCCTTACGGTCAGTACCTCCTTCTAAGAGACTTTTCCAAATATCCTGACAAGTGGTTAAGGTTTTATTGATTTCTCCCGACTCAATCTGAATAAGGTGTACCGTCTTAGAGGCAGCTTTGAGAGATGCTTCTAGAATAGGTAGGCAGTGTGTTGCGGTATTTTCGTCTACTAGCACCCAATATTTTGAGTAGGTGCTTTCCTTCAAAAAGTCTACTAATGACGACTGAAGATTTCCTAAGTAAATATTATAATTCTGTAATTGAATAATTGATGTTCCTTCCACGATATACGATCTTTTTTATGCCTCTGTAATTTTATTGACCGACCAAGCTACTGGTTTTCCAACAAACTTGGGTTTTACAAAAGCCCAAGATACTTGAAATAATTCTGACTTTCGGTAAGTTTCGAGATGTGCTTCACTTTGCCAATGGCTACAGGTAAATACAGTACCTGCATTACTAATATCTTGCCAAGCCTCCAAATGTTCACATCCATCTACTGCTCGTATTTTTAGTTTGCGTTCTTCAAAAAAAGCAAGAAAGCTTGGGACTTCTTCTGCTTTGAATTCCAGCTTCACAATTCGAATAATCATAAGTGGTTCTATTCTGTTTTAAAAGAGCCATCAATAATTAGGTTGACCCAATTATCGGTACTGACGCCCATTAGGATAAAGTTATATTCTTGGTTGGCTTCTAGCATTGGGTTCCAATCGGGATGTGTAACGTTAAGTACTACATTATCTAACTCATAGAACTGAAAATTTAAGTCAGTCGTATAAGTTCCAGAAATGGCATTGCCCGCCTTATCACTTAGCACCTGAAAATAGATCACATTCTCTTTCAATATTCCATCTTCCCATTCAAAAATAGGATGTAAAGGATCAGAGGTATTTACAGAAAGTAACTGTGGTGCATATTCCGAAGGTTTATCGAAATACTTGAGTCGTACCGCTTTACAATACCACAAGGTATCATTGGCAATATAAGAAACGCGTGCCCATTTATCTGCTTCAGGTAAGGGTAATTTAAACCGATGTAAAAAACCATTTAGTAGCGGCTCATCACTTAGGTCCTTTTCCAAAAACAGGTTCAAATCATTTGGGTCATCTGTTCCACTTTCGGTTTCGTAATACCGTAGGTCGGTTATCCCTAGATGATGAGGCTTTAAAAACATACTCACAGGAAAGTCGGCATCTTCCATAAACTCGGCTTGTCCGCCTGCGGCACAGGCAATTAGCTCATCAAAAGGAGTAAGGTCATCATTATCATTAATGATGGCTTGTAAACTACCTTCAGGAGCTTTATTTTTTTCACAAGCTGTGAAGTGCGCCATGAGAAAGCATGTTATCAATAAGAGAAAAAGAGTTTGTTTCATAAGGAGAGGAATTAGGGAGGGATTAAAAAAGTAAAGGCGAGTAAATGAATTACTCGCCTTTACTATCCTATAGTAGCTGAAGCAGAAGCTCCAGCAACATTACAAAAAAACCGGAGTGAATCTTCGGTTGATACGTGTAACCATAGAAGCTAGTACAGGTCTAGCACCTACTTCGAAGAACTGAGTTGCCTCATCCATGATCATGTTCTCAATTAACTCCGTCCAGCGAACTGGTGAAGTCAAATGAGCAATCAAATTAGCTTTGATTTCTTCTGGATCTTGAGATGGGCGGGCAGTTACATTCTGATAAACAGGTACTAATGGAGCTTTGAATTCCATTTGCTCGATATAACGTGCTAGTTCTTTACGAGCAGGTTCCATAACAGGAGAATGAAATGCACCATGAACATTTTTGAGATGGAGTACAGTTCTTGCACCACCTTCTTTCAAACGAACTGTTGCGATTTCAAGTCCTTTGTTAGTACCAGAAATAACCAGTTGCCCTGGACAGTTATAATTCGCAGGAACTACAACCTCACCTGTTTCTTCGGTAATTTCTTTACAAATTGCAGCAGTCACTACATCATCTAAACCAAGTACAGCCGCCATCCCAGATGGAACTTTCTCGCAAATATCTTGCATCAAATCAGCTCTTTTTTGAACTAATTTTAAGCCTTCTGCAAACGTAAAGGTACGTACAGAAGCTAATGCTGAAAATTCACCTAAAGAGTGGCCAGCCACCATGTCAGGTTTAAATGCTCTCATATACCTTGTCTTTACGACAGAGTATACGTAAACGACAGGTTGAGTGATTCGGGTTTCCCTAAGCTGTTCCCTAGTACCGTTGTACATAAGGTCGCTTATTTTGTACCCCAACACATCATCTGCCATTTCAAGAAACTCAGCAGAGGATGGAGATAACTCGCATAGTTGAGTCCCCATACCTTCCATCTGAGACCCTTGTCCCGGAAAAAGATACGCCTTCATAATAATGATTAAAGTTAAAGATTTAGTAAAATTAGAACTATATATTAAAATATCTACTTGATACTTCTTTCTTACTTTAGTAGGGGAATTTCATACTATGTCAACACTAGACACAATATTAGAATTGAAATAAATTCAACTCAAAATAAAACTTAATAAAACAGTTTCTTAGGGATGGGAAAAGCGGGCAATCAGTTCTTTAAATGCTATTTGTCTTGAACATGCAATGATTGTTTTTTACCTCACCTAAAAATCGACAACAAAACTTCGTAAAATTAGTGTTATATTCTCAAATATCAAAATACTATCATAAAAATCAAGTAAAAAATTACACTATTTTAACGTTACAAACATTTATTAAGTATAATACTAACAAATTCATATGACAATTTGATGACAAAGTGAGATTCATTTATTAATTATTAAAAAATATAGCCATGAAAAAAGTTCCTTATTTATAGAAAATACGACAAAAACATTAAGCTCCAACATGTTACACTAAAAACAAATATATCATTGTTGTCAAAAAGCTTGATGAGCTATTTTTTATAGTTATTTTACTATACAAAGAATAGCTTGACTATATTTCTCCAAAGTATTCGACATAAATATTTTCTGTCTCACACAACTTAATACAATGTAGCTTCGCTCCCACCAAATGTTTCTCTAGCTCTTGCCAAATGGCTTTCGCAAAATTTTCGGTAGAGGGTAATATTCCTTCTAAAAAATCAACATCCAAATTGAGATTGCTATGATCCACTTTGTCAATGACCACCCGTTTGATGAGGTCGCTTAATGTTTTAGCATTCATCACAAATCCTGTTTCGGGACTTGTCTTACCTTTTACTGTTACAAATAGGTGGTAATTATGTCCATGCCAATTTTTGTTAGCACATTTCCCAAATACTTCCTTATTTTTGGCATCGTCCCATTGTGGATTATGCAATCGGTGGGCTGCGTTGAATCGTTCTCTTCTTGTTAAGTAGACCATGATTGGGTGATTGGGTGATTGGGTGATTGGGTGATTGGGTGATTGGGTGATT
>JAHDHP010000377.1 GCA_020631245.1 Bacteroidota bacterium
CTATCACTCGCCAAAACAATCGACATTCCACGAGCCGCCTCCAACTTTCGGTTTTTTGCAACCGCCATCAATCACTACGCTGCCGAATCACACCACATGGCACAAGTAGCCATCAATTATACCACCCGTCGCCCACTAGGAGTAGTTGCCTGCATTTCCCCCTGGAACTTGCCCCTCTACCTCTTTACATGGAAAATCGCCCCCGCATTAGCAGCAGGCAATTGTGTAGTAGCCAAGCCCTCCGAAGTCACCCCGCTCACTGCTTATTTACTCACTCAAATTTGCGAAGAAGTAGGATTACCCAAAGGAGTCTTAAATGTTGTACATGGTTTAGGACCAAGTGCAGGAAATGCGATGGTCATTCACCCAAGCATCAAAGCCGTTTCTTTTACAGGAGGAACCCAAACAGGAGCAAGAATCGCCCAACAAGCAGCACCACTTTTCAAAAAATTATCCTTAGAACTGGGAGGCAAAAATCCCAATATCATTTTTGCAGACTGCGATTATGACGAAATGCTCGACACCACCATCCGTTCCTCATTTAGTAATCAAGGACAAATTTGTCTAGCAGGTTCACGCATTTTTATTGAAGAAAGTATCTACGAAAAATTCAAATTGGATTTTGTGAAACGAACTAAGGGTTTAGTTGTAGGAAACCCACTTCATGCAACTAGCAATGTGGGTGCTGTTGTCTCAAAGCCACATATGGAAAAAATACTAAGTTATATTACATTAGCCCAAGAGGAGGGAGGAAAGATTTTAGCAGGTGGGGAACGAGTGATAGTAGCCGATTGTGAAGAAGGATACTTTATAGCTCCTACAATTATCGAAGGACTTGCTCATGATGCCCGCACCAATCAAGAAGAAATATTCGGTCCAGTAGTTACAATCATGCCTTTCAAAACAGAAGAGGAGGTTTTGACCTATGCCAACAGCACGCCTTATGGACTTTCTTCTACGGTGTGGACCAATCATCTCAAAAGAGCGCACCGAGTTGCAGAACAATTAGAAACTGGAATCGTTTGGGTCAATTGTTGGTTGCTTCGCGATTTACGAACGCCTTTTGGTGGGGTAAAACAGTCAGGAGTAGGGCGAGAAGGTGGCTGGGAAGCTCTTCGTTTCTTTACAGAACCCAAAAATGTCTGTATTAAATTATAACAACTCACCCAATCATTCAGTCATGCTATCACCCAATCATCACATGTTGGGCGTGCCCTTCCACAGGGATTGGAGAAATTGCGGGATTGATAAAAAGTGCGCGTAACGCTAACTCAATCCCACAATCCCGCATTCCCCAATCCCTGTTTCAGGTCGGGCTATCCGTTTGTAGTTGGTTCATAGAAAACTTTGTCGGCTAAATTACTAGCAGTGTCTTCCGCTGTCAGCCCTGCTAGTAAAAGCCTCCATAAGCTTCTATTTCACCAAGCTACCACTACTATCCCTCACGCTAATCAATGACTGGATGTGTGAATGAGCGAACATTTTTCTGTTAAAAAGTGTTAATCAAGCTATTTTTTAGTGACCATTCTAGAATATTTCAGGAATAAATAAGGCAAAAAACAAACTTTACTAAAGCATAAATAGATGTGTTTTGGTTAATTTGTTTATAGTTAGTTGTTTATGTGTTTTTTTATTTTTTAATGTTTTAAAAAGCACTTCATGTATATGCTTGATAAATCAAAGATTAAATTTTTGAACTATCTATAATTTCCTCAGATCATGTTCTTGAAAAGCAATCAATCATACCTAGAGGCTCATATATTTTACTATATTTGCGTATCCAACAGACAATAAACGACAACCTCTAACCACTTTTTGTATTGTTGTCGGCACTAATTGTATCACCAAATCAATAACAATGAAGACTGATAGTAGTACTGTTGCTCACTATAATGTCTCCCGATATATAGCATTTTCCTTCGTCTTATTTTTTACAGTCATAACCTCCATCGAAGCCAGTATACCACCTATTGAAGTCGATGTATGTTATGACCCTGTGATGCCGCATCCTACCGATAAGGTAAAAGATGTACGAACAGACGAACCTAAAGATACAGTGCTATTGTCAGAGAATGATCGTTTGGTAAAGATGGGATTGCGTTTCAATTACGCAACAGAAGAGTTTTCTACCAATCCAGAGATGATAAAAGCGTTGGTTTGGGAAGAAAAGATTGAAAATTCAGTAGAACCTTCGAGTGCAAATTTAATCAAGCCTTTTAAGTTTAACGCTTCTCAAGAACAAGATGCTGCTATAAGCCCTTCATCAGCATCAGTTACTTATAATAAATTTAAAACTACTTCTTTTAAAAAGAATGTTAGTGTACCTAATAGTAAATCATCTATCCTCGATAAAGTTCGAAAAGTAGATGGGCAATATTATTTGGACGGAGAGCCTTTATCTAAAGAGATGGGTGTGAAACTTGGATTGATGCCTAATAGTTTTTTATCAACACCTGTACCTAGCCCTAAAATTGCAACCGATAAAAGCATGACTGTTCCTTCTACTTTGATGGATGAGCGAATGGCCTTAAAAAATAAAGCTGCTGAATCCAAAATGAAAATAATTGATGGACAGTGGTTTTATAATGGAAATGCAGTTAGTGCTGAGGAGGCAAAAGCTTTAGGATTTAAAGTTAATGACGTTGCTAAAACTGAAAAAAACAACGTAATTGCTGAAGTTGTTGAAACGACTGTGTTTAGTCCAGCTAAGGTGAGTCAACCAGTAGAAGCTGGTTTAGTAGAACAACAAGTACTAGTAAATGGCAGACCAATAGATGACGCACAAGCAAAACAAATCTTACGTAAAGTTGGAACAGAAGATGTCTTAGTTGATAAGTCACAAGTTAAAACAACTTCAACTATTGTACGTCAGCCTTTGAATTATGATGAAATAAACATATCAAACACAAAAAAAATAGAAACGACCACTATACCATTAGCAGAAGAAGTAATAGATAATCGAGTAATGGCACAGCCTACTGCTCCTGTTATAGTAGAAGAAAATAAGCCAGTTATTACTGCTCCAGTTATAGTAGAAGAAAGTAAACCCATTATTACAACTACATCTGCTCCAATCGTAGAAGAAAGTAAGGCAGTTGTAATTGATGGTGTGCTTTATAAAGATGGTTTTCCTGTCAATGCTAATTTGGGTATTCAAGAAGAAGCTACAAGTGTTGACTTGGCTGATGATACGACCATCAAATTAGATGGACAAGCAATAGCAGAAGACTTAAAAAATAAGCGAGAACTAGAAGAAGCAATGCGATTAGTTGATAGCTATGAGGCAAGTAGTCCTGTTGCAGATGTAACACCACCTACGACAACAACTGCTGCAAAACAACCTTTCGATATTCGAGTGATTGATAACAAATATTATGTAAATGGAAAAGTAGCATCACAAGCGGAGGTTCAACTTGCTTTAAAAGTAAACCGTGATCCTAGTCATAGAGCTTTAGATATTGACCGTCCAGGTATTGTATATCGATATGGAAATGAAAAAGATAACAGTATTCTACGAGTTATGTTAACCAATATGACAGATGAACCTCATCCTTGTCATAGTCATTACGACTACTCTTGGAATACAAGTACTATTCATTCACACAAAGTAAGTACAAGTGAACTACCAGAAGTCATGGAGTTCCGTTTAACAAGTGGACGATCTAACGAGTTTGTAATGCCTTGTTATGGAGTCGTTACCTCTGAATTTGGACCTCGTAATGGCAGACAACATTTAGGAATAGATGTAGACCTTGAAACAGGTGATCCTGTACGTAGTGCTTTTGAAGGGGAAGTGCGTATTTCGCAATATTCTAAATCATATGGTTATGTTGTAGTAGTAAGACATTACAATGGATTAGAAACCTATTATGCACATTTATCCCGACTAACAAAAAGTCCAGGCGATAAAGTAAAAGCAGGTGATGTAATTGGATTAGGTGGAAATACAGGACGATCTAGAGGATCACACTTACACTTCGAAATACGCTACAAAGGGCATGCTATCAACCCAAGAGAAATTATTAACTTTAAACATAAGAGTTTAAAGAGCCATGTTTTTATGGCAGGAAGATCATATTTCCTTTCTAAACATTATGGTAATACTAGCGGGCATGACCATAGCAGCCATAACCATAGTGCTTCAAAAAGTAGTAGCGGACGTAAATATCATACTATTCGCCGTGGAGATACTCTCTCTTCTTTGTCAAAAAAATACGGTACTAGCATTAAGAGAATATGTGGCTATAATCGTATTTCAAGCCGAACTACTCTAAAAGTAGGACGAAAACTAAGAGTGAGATAAAATAACTTATTCTTCATAATTACCGCTTCTACAAAATCAAAAAATGACCTATCTTGCAAAGAGATAGGTCATTTTTTTTAACCCGTATAGACAAGATTTATCTTGTCTCTAAATTAGACAATATGTCTCAACAAAAAACATCTATTCATAATACAGATAAAGCACCTAATCCTGTAGGTTTATATCCTCA
>JAHDHP010000378.1 GCA_020631245.1 Bacteroidota bacterium
GAAGCAAGGACTAGCGGGGCTGACAGCGGAAGACACCGCTAGGACTATGCGGAACAGATCGCTACGAGGCAACTACAAACGAATAGCCCGACCCCATTTTTCCAATTAACCTGTCAGGTTTCCGAAAAGAGCAACCCGTTACCAATAACGTAATTCTTTCAACCTGACAGGTTTCGATTGGGAAAATGGGGGTACGCCCAAAAGATACTGTCATTCGCCTATTTATTGTATCTCTTTCTATCATTAATATGGCTGTTGATTTTATTTTAATTGTTAATAACGAATAGTTAAATAATATGAATAATATACAACAAGGGAATAAGTTTAGTAATATGCCAATGGCGAATATCAAAGAAGAACATATTGATTTTCTTTTATTGGAAGAACTAAAGTCAAGTCCTAAATTTCAGTCTTGGATTGTGGATAGCTGTTTTGAACAACAAGGATTATTTCAAGAACATCAAACCACATTAAGGTCAGTTCACGATGCCGCATTAGGAGAATCTGATTTGATTTTCAAATTTAAAACTAAGGAGGGGGAGAATGCGTTGCTACTTATAGAAAATAAAGTGAATGCTAACTTTACAAATGAGCAATATAAGCGATATGAACAAAGAGGTAACTATTATATTGAAAAAGAAACTTGTCAAGTCTTAAGTATTGTATTAATTGCCCCTCGACAATATTTAGATAACACTTCTACTAATATTTTTCCCAAGCGTATTTCCTACGAAGACATCATTCAATTTTACAAGGAAGAATCATTATTAACTGATGATCGAAAAGCCTATAAAATAGAATTACTAGAATTGGCTATTGATAAAAAAAAGCGGTCGGGGTATTCAGAAAAAGATGACGTAGTGTCCAGTTTTCAATTGGAGTATAATAAACTTATTTATAGCAATCCGTTATTTAATGAATTGGGGGTTATTTTTGAAAATGCCGATACTGCGCCTAGTGATTCTCGCACAGCACGTTCGAAGCATATACTAGGTGATAAAAAAGTCAGTCTATCTCATAATATGCAAAAAATGGATGGGAAAATTAGTGAACTTAATGTTCAATTAAAAGAACAAGCAGTTTATGAATCAGAATTTAGAACTCGATATAAAGAAATATTGGCTGCATCACCTCATATTTCAGTTGTTACAAAAGGGATTAAATCTTTAAAATTGCAAGTTAAATTTGGAGAAATAAATGTTCGAGATGATTTTGAATCACAAGCAGAAATAATCAAGGAAGCCCTTTACAAATTAGTTGAGTTAAAAAATTGGTACTTAGAATACATTCATGATGATTGGCATACGAGAAATAAAGGCTAATTAATAGACTAACCCCTCCAAAAGAGGAGGGGCAAAAATGCAAATGCTATTATATCACAAACTCCCCCACTGCTTTTTCGCAACCTTCCCAATTAATCGCCACATTCGTCGCATCATATAAAGCCTCTTCTGGCTCTAGCAAATCGGGAAAACCCTTCCAACCTGCTGTTGGCCCATAAAAATTGCCCGATTCGGCAGTAGGATCCATTGCCGCCCGAATAATGCCTGTTGCGCCATCCTCAGCCGTTTGCGCTTGATCCATAAATCCACTCTCATTATCCATGCCTCCATCGGCAGCGGTGGTTACTTGTAGATTCGTCAAGGCGAGTCCAGGATGTGCTAATAGTGCTAGGACATTAGTAATGCCTGCTGCTTCTAGTTTTTGTTTCAGTCCATAGGTAAAAGCCGCATTGGCAAGTTTGGTTTGGTGATAACGCATCCAACGCGCGCCTCTAAAGATTTTATTTTCTTCTTCGGTACCGTCTCCGCCTAAGTTACCGCCCTGTGCTTCAAAATATTGCGCTTCTAATGGTGGGCCTAAACGTGCCATTGAGGAGTGATTGACAACTCGTCCTTGTTCGCTCTTTTTTAGTAGGGGAAATAAGGCTTTGGTAATTTGAAAGTGCGCAATCACATTGGTTTGCATTTGCACATCATAGCCATCGGCAGTAGCTATATCTTTTAGGGCCATCACACCCGCATTATTCACCAATACGTCTACGACTTCATAGTTTGCTTGCAACTGTTGCATGGCTGCATCTACGCTGGCAATGCTTTGTAGGTCGCAGGCGATCCAGTCAAATTTACCTTCGGGAACAGCCGCTTGTAGTTGCTGTAAGGATTGTTCGGCTCTTTGGCTCTTGCGATTTAGTAAAATAACGGTCGCCCCTTTTTTGGCAACTTCTCTGGCGCAGACAAATCCAGTACCACTGGTGGTTCCGGTAATGGCTACGACTTTGCCTGTCATATCTTGGGAGTGTTTGTTAATGACCTCCTCCAGATGTAGGGTTTTTATTTGGTTTGACATCTATTTATTTTTTTTAAAAAAAGAGTGTTTTTAAGATAATTTGTATCTAATAAGGCATGAACGAGCGATAAAATGCAATAGCATTTTGCGTAGTGAACCGCTGTTAGGCAAACTAAAATTGGCTAATTCCTTCTTCTAATACTTTGTCTTGTCTCGATTCAATATCCGATATTTCATTCTTAATCATTATATCGGGGATAATTCCGACTCCTTCGGGGCTACTACCGTCAGGATATTGGTAATATTGCACAGGGAATTTAAATTTCCAACCATTGGGCATAAAACGGTCAAAGCCTGTATCAGAGAAAGCATTTGAAGTTGGTTCACCAATTATTTTAATATGGTTTTGTGTTTCAAAATATAATACGACTTCTTCTCCTGAACTACGAGTTGCTTTGTTAATTAACACAACGATGGGTTTGGTATATGGGTTCGCTCCTTTGGGTTCCATATAATAATCAGTGGGTTCATCGAAATCGTTTGCTCCAACACCATTTTTTGTTCGCACATAGAATGCAAGTTCTTTAGTAGCAGCAAATCGCCCCGAAATATATCGGTTGATTGCTGTGATGCCACCAAAGTTATTCCGCAAATCTAAAATCAAGCCTTCCGTTTCAGAAAAACTATTAATGACATTGTCAAAATCAAGGTGCCATTCTTCATTTCCTTGTGATACAAAATGTGGTAGGTGAATATAGGCAATGTTTTTATCTTTGACCATTCCATGTATCAAATCACCTTCGCTATTTTTTATGGTTGTAAAGTCAGCTTCCAAATAATTGGATGTTATCAATGCTAAATCAAATTCTTCAATGGCTACCTCTTCGTCATTTTCCCAGCCAGAAATAAATCCGTTATCTGTTTTAGTATCGACAATACTAACATGGCTATCATCCAAATGGTTTAATAGTTGCGTGCAAACGGTCCATAATTCATCTTGACTTCCAGCATTTAAGGCTTGTGGCTGGTAAATGGTATAGAGAGAATCCCAATTGATATTTCGTGCTTGAAATCCCCCATAATTCTCACTCATTTCAGACCATAAATATTGGAAGGTATCTTCGTTTGACTCTCCTATTTTGTCTTTCATACAAGCAGAAAAACCTATTAAGAGAATCGTTATTGTTATTATGCTGAGGTTATTTTTCATTTTTACCAAAGTTATATAAAATGCCAAGAGAAAGTGATAGATCGTTTTTTTTGATGTTTCGGGCAGCTTGGTAACTAAGGTAGCTTTCTTCGATTTCAACCATTAATTTTAGCCGTCTCCAATCTTTAATATACCTAATATTCAGTACTGGATTGAAGTATGAAAGTCCCGTTTTAAATTGACTTCTTCCAAAGATTACTTTCTGAATCATTAGGGCATTATCGGATACAAATTTATCTACTCCTGCATAAGGGGGACGCGCAATAAAACCTACTAAGGGATAAGCACACCCTATTTGAAGCTTATGTTTTTCTTTTAACAAAAGATGTACTCTAAAAGTAATATCAAGTATTTCATTGGTCATCCAACTACCACCATTAAATCCGTTATGGTTAATGATCATTACATTTGAACGTAGCTTGGCTCCTAAAAAATATTTTTGCGGCGTTGTCGAAGCTATTAAACGGCCATATTGCAGCTTAAGCTCTGCGGATAATAGTTGGCTATCATATAGCTCATTCTGATAGTTGATGTTTCCAGTATGAATGGTTAGGTTTGATTCCCAATAATTGTTGTTGTTTTCTTTTAAAAACAAGAAACCAAACTTAAAGAGATTGCCTCCAAACTTTAGGTCTGAAAATGATTTATCTAAGAGTGTTGTTTGGTTCACTCCTAATTCTAGTCCTATTGCTGAGGCTTGGACATAAGGTATATTGGCTTTTTGAGCATTCATCTGAAAAATGCCGATATGAACCAATATAATAATCGTAAAAACTACCTTCATATTGTTTTTTTTTCACAAAGTAACTGAGTAATAAAAGGCAGGGTGCAAATAAAAAGTGTAAGGTATCGTAATGTTAATATCTAAAAGAGGAAAGAAAAAGGGGAAGTCGCTTTAACAACTTCCCCATTAAGGGTGAATGAGGGGATTCGAACCCCCGACCCC
>JAHDHP010000021.1:0-21638 GCA_020631245.1 Bacteroidota bacterium
TCAAGACTGACAAGGTTTTTGGACAAATACTAGCGATCGGGAAGGCTTTCAGTCGCCAAACTCGCTGCGCTCAGACACGGCGACTCACAGGGCATTCGCTTCTTCCCTTCTCACTGTATTTGTAACCAAAAACCTTGAAGGTCAGATGCCCGCGCTCTAGGCGTGGGCTTGGGGGTGAGCCACTTGGATAGTATTTCACTTCGAAAGTTCATCGCAGATAGTACGTCGCACTTCGTACATTTATAAGGTCAGATGGCTGCGCGCAATGCTTGGGCTTTTTTACATTCTCTTGCGGCGTTTTTTCGTCGGACGTTCAATCGTTAATCGTCGGACGTTCAACCGTCTATCTCACAAGCATAAAAACCAAAATACCTACGGCTGCCAATGATAAGATAAAGCTGAGGATACCGAATAGTTTGAGGGTGCGGATTTGTTTGTCTTGGGTGGTGACTAATTCGGTGAGTTGGTGGACGCGTTCATTGAAGGTGCCTTCGAGTTGGTTTTGGGCACTAACGAGTTGGTTTTTATTGAAATTACTTTGGGCGGTCATGTCTTGGTTGATCCCCTGGAAAAGGGTTTTCATGAGTTGGTTCGTATTGCCAAATTCATTTTGAATACCTGTGTTTTTGATATATTGCCCAAATTCTTCGACAGTGGCTCCCATTTTTTCGATGTCTTCTTGTGCTTCAATTTGGGAGCGTTGGATATTGCGGTCAATTTCGTTGAAGCGGTTGGTAAAGTCAGCTCGTTCGAGTTCGGCGGCAAATTCTGCTACTTTTTCGGCAAAGTTACCAATGCTATCACGTACCTGTTGAACGACCCCATTCATGTTGTTTTCGATATAATCGACGGTTTTTTGATGAGCAGTTTGTAGTTGGTCTTGTAACTGGGTTTGTCCATTCCGAATTTCAGTAAAAAGCTGTTTTTGCTCGTTTTGGGTACGTTCTAGGAGGGTGTTAATGCCCGTTTCGAGTTGAACGATTACCTTATCATTACTCCCTGTTACTTTATTGGTAAGTGAGTTAACATTACTCTCTAAATGGTTCATGACCTTGTCGTGGTCGTTCGTGACACGGTTAACGAGGTTGTTTATGTTATTATTGAGTTTAACATTCGTATCGTGATTACTGCTAGAAAGTTGGGTCAATAATGATTGGACATTCTCACTCACATTACTTTGCGTTTGTTGCTGGCTACTTTGCAGTAAGTTGACTAATGCATCATGGTCATTGCTCCATTTGTTGAGAAATTCGGTAATACGATCATTAACTTGGGTGAGTGCCTTCGTATTATCTGTTTGAATTTGCTCAAGAGTCGTTGTATTATTTGTTTTTAACTCCTCTAAAGTCGTTGCATTATCGGTTTTTACTTGTGCAATCAATTGCTTAGTACGCATCGCTACCAATTCATTGGTACCCTGATTACTCTCCTTCATTTCGTTGAGGAGTTGGGTCGCATTGGTATTTACTGACTGGTTCATCGCCTCCATATTGGTTTCGATGTCCGTCATGAGTTGTTGATGCCTCGTTTTCATTTTGTCAAGTGCCTCTTGATTGTCTTGTTGCACTTGTTGGATTAGCTGGTTACTTTGTCCAGTAACGCTAGTATCCAGTTGTTGTAAACGGCTATTGAGGTCTTCGACCAATCGCGCGCTATTATTGCTAAACTGCGTCATGAGGTTGTCGAAGTCGGAGCGGATTATATTGGTGAAGTTCTGGTTATTTTGTTTGGAGCTAGTCACCACTCGATTCACTGTATCATTGAGCGAGAAGAATTGGCTTACAAAATCTACATCCCCAATTTTGGAAATGAGAGAATGAGATTGCTCGGTTAGGCGTTTGCGTTCCCCTTGCATATTGGCAATCGTCTCATTGACTGTTTGCTCCAATTTATCTAGTCGTTCAGGGAAATTGACTGCATCTAGTTTGCTAGTTAGTTGTTCGGTAGAGGTAGAAAGGTCATGGTATTTTTGAAGAGGTTCTTTGACCTCCCCTAAGAATTGCTCGGTATTATCTACCGACTTTTGGATAGCCTGGTCATAAAGTCCATATACTTTTTCAATATGGTCAATATAGGATTGCTTAATATTATCAACAGCATCAATAGCTTGTTGTGCTGCTTCTTTTGATTTATTGATATGTGAAACTGCGGGACCAAGTCGCTGTAGTTCACGTTGTAATTCGTCTAGTTCTTGGTGTATACTACTTTTCATAATCCACTAAAAATTTATCATTGAAAGCCTTTAACCAATGGCTATGTTTATTTAATAATAGAGTGAGGGAGTCTGGGTGAGCTACTTCTTGAATCACTTCATTTTGTTGCCCCATTAATCCTAACATGGCTTGATGTCGTTGATTGACTTTATCATCACTAATTCCTTCAGCATCTCGCCAAGACAAAAAACCATCAAGAAGGCAGTTTTCTGCTTCGACTCGTTTTTTTGGATGTTTGTAATACAGGAGTGACATCGCATAACCTTGTAGAATTTGAAGGCTATAATGGTCTGTCTGTTGACGTAATCGTGCGCAAGCATTGGCAAGGTGGAGCCATTTGTCGCGCTTATCACCAATTTCATCAATGTACTTATCTACTAAATCAAAAGAGAAAGACTGAAGGTGTTGTGTATCAGCTAAAAGGTTGGGAGAGTAATCAGGACAAGCATACCTTGCATGTAGCCACAAATCGGCATAATTTAATAAGTTGTATTGTTCATTATCTTCTTGTAATGCCCGTTCGCAAGCCTTTTCCATGATATCAATTGCCTCATAGCGACTTTGTGCAAGGTGCTGATAAATAAATTCCAACCAAGTATTCATACAGTTTTCGATCAAGGAAGGATAGATCCCTTCTTTAATTTGGGTAAGACGATCTTGCACTTCTTTAGGAGGAATAAATCTAGAGAAATAGTTTTTGAGGGTATTCAGATAAGTTTCTGGTTTTTTCTTTTGAATATTTAGAGTAATCGTTCGATTGCTATTTTGAATCGCAAAATTTTCAACCACCCCTGCTAACATAAGGCGATGTATCCCTTTAATTGTTTCTTTTTTGGTGCGCATTCCTTGAAATAAAGGAATAAGTTCTTGAGCTATCTGTTCATTTAGCTGAGTACTTAGGTTGAGTTCCTCTGCTAAAGCTTGACGTAAACGTTCTAAGATAGCGAAAGGCTCACAACAAGAAGTTTTGAATACTTTATGAACGATTTTTTCGGTAATACGCTCATCAATGGTTTCTTGGAGATAATTAGTTATGCGTTCGGGAAGGTCATTCTCATAATTGATAGAAATACGCTTCCTTTCTCCGATTTCCATAGTGTCCAACAAAGGTAAAATGCCTATTTGTGGATGTCGTTGAGTAGAAGAAGTTAACCAATCAGCGATATTTTTTTCAGGAGGGCAAGATTCAAGAATACGTCTTTTAATAAAGGTAAGTAGGGAATGACCAAAAGTACGTTCAAAGTTGGCGTAATCCGTATTAACGGTATTTGTTTTGAGGTCAATAAAGCCATAACTCTGCCCTAAGCCTTGATTGACATACAGTCGGCTAATCGAATTATTTTGGAAAGAAGTAATAGAAATATGTACCCCAAACTCTTCTTCGACCAAGTCAGCAATATACTGCGCTGGGCGATTGAGTGGATAACGTATTTCTCGTAGTAATTCTCTAACAATTTGCCATTCAGGATGATGCCCTCTAAATCGTTGTTTATAGGCATCTCGTAACACTTGTTTGTCGATCGTTGTAACGCGATCTATGGAGGTGATTTTTAAGGCTCCATTAGCAGTTGTTTCAGGAATTTCTTCCTGGTAACGAATAGGGTGGTTATTATACAAGATAGTACAAACACCTGGATTACCTCCTCTTCCAATACGTGTAGCACTCTGCAAAAAGCTTTCGAGTGAATTAGGCATATTGAAGAAAAAGAGATGATTGATATTAGGAAGATTGATTCCGATTCCTAAATCTTGGGTAGAAACTAATACTGATAATTTCTGATCTCGTAACCAATCTAAGTTCTGCTCCGACTCCTTGATACTTTGATCATTTTCTTCTTCATCATAGCCCATAAAGGTGCCGATGGGTAAATCATCAAAAGTATTTCGGAGTAGGGGAGTAAGCCCTTTAATCCCTAGAATTCCAAATTTCCAATATTTCTCTGGACAAAATATAAGGGTACTTTCTTGAACAGGTAAGCGATATATTTGGTGGAGTTGTTGCGTGATCTCCTTTTGTTTTAATTCACCAACTGGTTTTTTGATGCTCTTAATGGAGGCAACATTGTGCAGCGCGTAGCTATTCCCTGTCAAATTGGTTTTTAATGGAATAACTTGTGCCTTCAAATGTGGAAATTGATAGGCATAAAGCGTTGTTATATGTTCTTCGTTTACATTTAAGGCTTGTACAATATCCGATAAGGTATTGTAAGTAGCAGAAGAAGTAAGTCCCATTACAGGTATACGAGGAAGGTTACGCGTTTTACAATAAGTCGTCAAATTTTCTCCAACACTAATATAAGTGGTACGGAAATCATGCCCCCATTCCGACAAACAATGCGCTTCATCTACGATTCCATATGACCAATAAATTCCCTTTTTGAATAATTTGTCTAACTCTTTTCGAAAAGAATATTTTTGTAAAATTTCAGGATCAGCGACTACCAATAAAAATTCGCCATTTTGTAAGGATTGATAAGCTTTTTGCTTGGCGTTGGCAGTTCGCAACAAGCTATTAATCATCAGAAAACAGTCAATTCCATTTTCAAACATCCCATCACATTGATCTTTCATCAAGGCAGGAAGCGGCTGTGCAATGAAGGTCATGCCAGCTTGTAACAAAGCCAGCATTTGATACACCAAAGACTTTCCATGATTAGGAGGCAACAGCCCAAATGTATTATGGAGAAGTAAGCCATTTTTAATTAACGTCAACTGCCCTTTTCGAAAGTTTTGTTTACGAAACAAGTTGCGTAGCAAATAAACCAGCGCATTCTCTACACGATCCCGATTACCATTTAACTGTGCAGCCGATAATTGGTAAGCTATCGAGTCACCCATCCAAAATCGGCGGGTAGAACGCATATTAGCTGCTGAGAAAAGTTGTAATTTATAGCTGCAATTTTTAGGTTGATCTTCCTCTGTCCATTGTTTCTTTCGCAAAACGGATACGTCCAGTAACACATCATACGCTTTGGTATCTTCGGCTGCCACACTCAAATCCTTGACCTGTTCTCGAAATAGTTGATTTAGCTTAGCGGGTCTAAAAGCAGGCGTATGGTAAACAGTCAATGAAATTTCAGGAAGCTTTCTACCCTTTCCTTCCAAAATAAACAGGCACTTCATTAACTGCTCAAAGTCTTTGATAGCAAGGTAACTGCCTGGTACATCGCGTTCCAATACGACGATCTTCCACACATCTGCATTCAGTGACAATTTCCCATTTACGATCAGCTGTAACATCGCCTTTTGAATACGCGCAATCAATAATGGAGATAAGGTTAGCTCCAAACAAGTCATACCCAACTCCGATTGATACAAAGGATTTTCGAGGTTGTCAGTCGCATAACCCAATGATGTATCTCCCTCATGGTGAGTGGCTAAGCGAGGATCTACAATATGCAAAGCTCCCTCCAAGCGATCAGCATAACCTACGGCATTATGTAGCCCAAATCGAAGATGTCCATCTTCTGTTACTTCTCGATAGAGTAGGTCAAAAGTGGTTTCAAAAGTAGTTTCGATATATAAGGATGGGCGAGTAGGTAAGCCACGTACTAGTATATTATGAGCTACTGCAAGAATCGGATCTATCTCTGCGGGATAATCCAATAAACCTGTATTACTGTGCAGCTCAAAGTGCGACAGTTGATGGAGGATTTTCAAAACCCGATCATTATACAGGGCAGTACGTACCCCGTCGAGCAAATAGCCGGCTTGGAGTTGGTTCATAGCAGGGTGGGGCTGTTTTTTGTTAGAGACGTAAAATGTTGCGTCTTTAGGGTTGTCAGTAAATTGTAAAGATAGGGAAAAAATGTGCGAAATGCGAAGTGGGAGGTGCGACGATTTTATAAAGCATATTTAATTATTAATCTTTGGCCGTGTCCTTTCATACTAGGAAATGAGGAAGGTAAAGCCGTTTATAGAATGGTGAATCGCTTTTTTCTTCATGGCTAAGTAAGTCAATCCCTCATTTCCTAGTATTTCAGGTCGGGCTTTCACCTTGTAGTTGGCTCCTAGAAAAAGTGTTCGGCAGTTACGACTAGCAGTGTCTTCCTCCGTCAGCCCTGCTAGTCGTAGCCTCACTACTTTTCTAGTTCACCAAGCTATCGGCTCTATCCCTCACGGACAATGTCATTAGGCTTTTTTAAAAGTTCCCATTGTGATTACTATCCGCTCTATACCTATACTATCGATTCCTAATCTCAGAGACGGCGAATTGATCCGTTTAATCGTCGGTCGTCAATCGTCGGACGTTTTTTTATCGCACCTTGCACAAATAGTCTTATCTTTAGTCTATGATATTCTTCCTCCAATTACTCCTCTGCCTGTTTATCCCTTGGAGTACCATCTGGTTTACCAAACGCTTTGCTGTAGCAGGCTGGTTAAGCCCCATTGTGCTTTGCTACGTCATCGGCATCCTCATTGGGAATCTCGGATTTCCAGTCAATGAAGAGTTGGCCAATACCATTACCGAAGTAACCATCCTACTAGCCATTCCAATGTTGCTCCTTTCCACTGATATAGTCGCTTGGCTCAAACATGCACGCAGTACCATACTATCCTTTGCCCTTTGTTTAGTTGCCGTTTTAATAATAAGTGTACTGGCAGCTTTTGTCTTTCAAAACTATGTCGAAACTCCTGCACAAGTGGCAGGAATGCTAGTGGGAGTTTATACAGGAGGGACACCCAATATGGCAAGTATTCAACTCGCATTAGATGCCCCAAAGGAGACATTCGTCGTCTTAAATGTATGTGACTTATTTGTGAGTGGGCTTTATTTGATCTTTCTTACTTCCATTGCCCAACGCGTATTTCTACGTTTTTTACCCGCCTTCAAATCTTCCCATCAAGAAGAGATAGGAGCGAGTCAAACACCTAGTCATTTGGAATCTACAACTTGGCTAAGCTTGCCTGAGAAAGAACGAATCCTCTTTTTCTTATCTCCACTAGGCATTACGATCCTCATTGTTGCCCTATCATTAGGAGTCGTGTTTCTGCTAAAAGGAGCAATAGACTTAGCCTTACTTATTTTACTACTCACCACCTTTAGTATTATCGCTTCTTTAGTGCCTCGTATTCGTGAACTCAAAGGTGCTTATCCCTTCGGGCAGTATTTACTCCTTATCTTTTCAGTAGCCATTGGAATGCTGGCAGATGCTACCAAACTCTGGGAGTCAAGCCCTAGTTTGCTGTTATTTACAGTAGTAGTTGTCATTGGCTCCATCTTACTTCATTTACTATTGGCTTATCTCTTCAAAATTGATGCGGATACTGTCATTATCACCTCTACCGCCGCCATCTTCGGGCCCTTATTTGTAGGGCAAATTGCGGATGTATTGCAGAACCGTTCGCTTATTTTTTCAGGAATGGTGACTGGTTTAGTGGGTTATGCAGTGGGCAATTATTTGGGGCTTTTTGTCGCTTGGTTATCCTCTCTATTATTGTAGAAAAGTCAACATGTCTTTAATCACTCGTTGCGGCTTTTCCAGATGTGGAATATGCCCTGTATCCTCGTATATAATCAATTGATTATCCGGTATCGCTTTCGAAAATTGATACGCATGTGATACGTCCACTACTTTGTCTTTTGCTCCCCACAGAATGAGTGTTGGTTGAGTTATTTCCGATAGGCAAGAAATATTATTACTTCTAATTGTATTTTCTCCTACCAAATTTTGTATTGCTTCAAAATTCCCTTCACGATTCACCAAATCATAACGTCGTTGTATCATTTCATCTGTGAGGAAATCAGGATTGTGTACGGCTTTTTTCATGATACGCTTCACTGCAAATTGTGGCAATCCACTCGGTAATATTTTTTGGACAGGCGATGAATTGAGAATGCTTACCATCATTGGTTTATCTTTTTCTTCCATCAATCCCGCTGCATCAATAAGGAGTAATTTATCAACGATATCAGGATGATGAGAGGCGAATTCCCAACTGATCCATCCACCCATCGAACAGCCCGCTAAGTGACATTTGTCTACTTCGATAGCTTCTAAAAAATCAAATAAGGTTTGCGAATAATAGCTAATGTTTACTTTAACACCGAAGCTCGTTATATCACTCAAGCCATGACCTGGCAGATCTAAACGAATGACACGGTAGTGTTGTGCTAAAGAGTCGGCTATTCGATCCCAAATGTGAGTAGAGGCTAATAAACCATGTACTAATACGATGGTTTCACCCGCTCCTTTTTCTTTATAGTGAATACGGCTATTGGAGAGCTTAATAAACTTGGATTCGTTGGTGGTATATTGTCGCTCTATATAGGTTTTGGAAATAGCCAGACTCGTACTCCGACAACTCTGAATGAGTGCTACGAAGGAACTAAGAAGTACGAAGAGAAAGAGTAATTTGCGCATATGGATTAATGATTGAATGAGCGATTGAGTGAATTAGTGAATGTAGCGTAACGCTAATCAGTCATTCGTGCATTCACTCAATCACTCATTGTTTTTGCGTGAGGGATAGTAGCGGTAGCTTGCCAAAATAGAAAGGTTTGAGGCACGACTAGCAGGGCTGACAGCGGAAGACACTGCTAGGCGTATTCGCCGAATACCTTTTCTATGAGGCAACTACAAGCGGATAGCCCGACCCCATTTTCGTTTTTTTGCTCGCCTGTAGTTCATGCGTGGACGCATGAACGGGCGACAAAAAAAAGAAAATGGGGGCACGCCCAGCAAAAGATGATTGAGTTGTTGGGTGATTGGGTGACTGGGTGTTTTATAATACCTATTCCTTAATTCCCTCATTCATTGTTTGGGTGGTACCAACTACTGGCAACTGAATGCCTGATGGATATTCTTTGCTTCGATACACCTTTATAGTAGGTTCTTCGCCCTCATAAATATTCTTAAAATGATCCTTGTCGGCACAGGCAATCGCAATACGGACAGAATGCCCTTTTTTAAATTGATAAGAGGTAGGGAGGAGGTCGAAGGTGAGTTCGGCAACTTCTCCTGGGGTTAAGGGGTGGGCATCACATTGTTTATATGTTCGATAAGGTACCGCATCTTTGTAGGGAGCTGCTGATGGCTCGCAAGTTTTACGATGTAAGGCTCGAAGAACGCCTTCGGTGATATAATGGACTTTGCCATCGGGAGCGACATCTTCGAGGTAAACGATAAAACTGCCATCAGTAGCAGAAGAACTGAGGTGAAGTGTGACAATAGGATGTCCACTTACCTCTAGGTCTTCCGTCAATGGACTACTGGTATAGCAAAGAAGTTCTTGATCTCTCTCTGCACGATCATCATAGGGAGTAGGAGTTTCTAGCATTCCTAGAAGAGCTTTCCAACGGCTATAATAGCCAGTTCCCGTGGTCGTATCAGTTTTATATGAGTCGAATGCTTCCGCTATATTTGGGTTAGTATTGACCAGTGAATTATGATCGCTAAAATAGAAGTTTTGAGGGTTGGAAATAGGTGGCCAATCAGAAGCGGCTTGCCATTTTTCGGCACCCATTGTAAAATAGTGGACGGGCGCATCTTCTTGGATGCCTGTATCAATACCTTTGAGGTGAAAATCAAAAAATTTGAGTAGTTCGTTGAGGGCATCAAATCCGGCTTCGCCTGGTGCATGAGGGCTGATATTCCACTTGCCACCATGTCCCCAAGGTCCCAAAATGAGTTTATTATTGGGGTTGTTGAGGTTCATATATCGTTTGATAGCTGCGTGTGGGTAAGGGCCATCAAACCAACCACTATAGCAATAAACAGCGGCTCCTGAAGCATTCACTTCCTCTACATACTTATGCGGACTAAAAACGTCCATCGTTTCAATGACTCCAGAACTAGGAGGGTCATCTCGGAAGGTTACGCTCTTGGCTCCATCATGTACATTGAGATTGTCTTTGTGTGACCTGACTGCTTTTTTGAGCTTTTTGCGCGCTCCTTTGACGGGGGCTACTCCTTTTACCATGAGTTTGGCAAGAAACTTATCGGTAGGGAGTTGGTTATTATCTAGTTTGTGATTCGCTTGTCCCCAATTGTAGGTGAAGTATTGATGGTGTACACCTCCAGGGAAAGCATTATCGTCGTATACGTCAAACAGAGAAAACATAAGTACGGCTGCTTTCACACTGGGATGTTTGTTCACTAAAAGAAATTCGGCAGTGGTGCCACTATAGGAAACTCCTGCGGTTCCTACCTTGCCATTCGACCAGTTTTGACTAATGATCCAATCGACAATTTCAGCACCATCTTTTATTTCATCGGCTGTCCAAGGATGCGGACGGTAACCTGGAGAAGCTCCAGAACCACGGGCATCTACATTGATAAAGGCATAGCCGTTTTTGATTAATTTTTCGATCATCTTTCCTTCTCGCCCTAATAATCCATTCGAGAATAAATTGAAGGGGAATCGAAGTTGAGGGGCGCGCCAGTAGCGAGTTTGGTGTACAATCGCAGGAATCTTGGTATCTGGTTTAAGCCCTTTGGGCAACCACATATCAATGGCTAATTCATTGCCATCACGCATGGGTAAATAAAAAGTGCTTTTTTCTACACCTTTATACTGTTCGTTTTGTTGATAATTATAGGGACTAGGTAAATCTTTTATGACATCTGTTGCTTGCTGCTTATCTTGAGCAAGTAAAAGGAGCGGTGAAAAAAGTAGTATCTTTGTTAAAAACCAAAGGGGCAATTTTCGATTTAAGTACTGTTTTAGATGGATCATTGTTGGTACTAATTAGCGTGAACTAGCTATTTGTACTTATAGCTATAATTGCTAATTAACAAGTAAAAATAGGATTCTAATAATTAAATCAATCACCTAATTCCTCTGGTAATCCATTCGGTAAGTTTTATCAATATTCGAGTAAAAAGGTTTTGATTGATGATAATTTTTAATTTATTGAGCAAAAGTGAACTTGTGTTGAATTGTTGAGGATTTTGGTAAAAGAAAGCCTTAAAAAATGCAACTTGGAATGGTGATAATCATTCTTTGGAAGGAGTGTAATTTTTTTAAATGAAGTAATGGTCAAAGAAAGCATACATACAACAACAGAGATGAGTGAACCAACTATTCCTACTGTGTTTACACTAAAAAATAGTATTTGGATTCATATCATTACTTGGGGGGGCTATATGCTGTTGAGTACCTTGATTTTTACCGAGGTAACTGCTATGAAAAACTTGATTTTCAAAAATGTGATTTCGGCTCTATTGTATGCGATTCCTGTGTATGTAAACATCTATTATTTTTTGCCGCGTTATTTTATGAAGGGGCAATATGTGAAATACTATTCGATTATTAGTTTACTAGTGGTACTTATAGTGCCGATCATTGCCTATCTGCAATACTTGATTTTAAGTTCAACCGATTCGACTTTATATTACGAGTATTTTTCGATAGCTCACTATTCCAGTATTTTGATTACTGCTACTATGATTATTATCATTTCTACTTCTGTTGGGCATACCTTTAATGCTATTCGAACGACTCAACTACAAAGAGAATTGAAGAATTATAAACTAGAAGCAGAATTGAAATTTTTGAAAACACAGGTCAATCCTCATTTCCTATTCAACTCTCTCAATAATATTTATTCCTTAGCTGTTACCGAATCTAAAGATGCTGCACCTGCTATTTTGAAACTGTCAGATATGATGCGCTATATGCTTTATGAAAGCCGAGGAAATAAAGTGCCACTAGATAAAGAAATTGGATATTTACGCAGTTATATTGAATTGCAAAAGCTAAAAACAGCCAATGAACAACAAATTCAATTTACTATAGAGGGAAATGTAACAGGAGTGATGATAGAACCGATGTTATTTATTCCCTTTTTTGAGAATAGTTTTAAGCATGGAAACGTGATAGATACCGATCAGGGATGGCTTAAAAGCATCTTGCGATTAGAAAAAAATAAACTACATTTTTATATTGCTAATAGTGTCACTCACGAAAAAAGAAATAAAGATGCCGTTGGAGGTATTGGTTTAGAAAATGTACGCAAACGATTAGATTTGTTATATCCGAAAGGAAAGCACGAAATGCATATCGAATTACTGCCCGATTCTTTTACTGTAGATTTAAAATTACAACTGTCTTGAAAATAAAATGTATTACCGTAGACGATGAACATTTGGCTCTCAAACTCCTTAAAGAGTTTATTGGTCGTGTTCCTGATTTAGAACTTGTTGCTGAATGCAAAGATGGAATGAGTACGATTGCTGCCTTACAAGAACAGGAAGTCGATTTACTTTTTCTGGATATCCAAATGCCTGATTTGAGTGGGTTGGATTTACTACATACACTCACCAAAAAGCCAGCAGTTATTTTTACTACTGCCTACTCCGATCATGCTATCGAAGCCTTCAAGCTCGATGCGATTGATTACCTGCTCAAGCCTTTTTCCTTTGAGCGGTTTATGCAGGCGGTACATAAGGCGACAGACAAAATAAAGTATCAAAAAGAACAAAATAATAAGTCGAACACCGCCGCTAAAATGGGCTTGCCCGACTTACAAGAACCCGCCAAAGATCACTTTTTTGTAAAGGCTGATTATAAGATGGTAAAAGTGCGTTATGATGATATTTTATACATCGAAGGTTTACGTGAATATGTGTGTATTTATACACCTGCCAAGCGTATTATTACCCTTGAATCAATGAAAAACCTAGTCGATTCACTACCGAGTGATCGCTTTATTCGTACCCATAAATCATATATCATTTCTATTGAAAAGGTGGAAGCATTTTCAGGAAATATGCTCGAAATAAATGGGAAAAATGTGCCGATAAGTAAGAGTTATAAGGAGGAAGTGATGGAACGATTTAAGGCATAATGAAACAAAAAAAAGCGGGATGAGTTACTCATCCCGCTTTTTTTAACTACTTTATTTATTCTATAATCACCTTCACCGTCTCACTTCCTTCCGCACTACTTACTTCCAAGAAATAAATACCTGGTACTAAATGCTCAACAGATAGTTGTTGTTTTTGACTGCCACTTCCTACTAGTAGTGGAGGGACAACTTGTATCAGTTTTCCTTGTACATCATACAAATTGATTTGTACTTGTTCACTACTAGGTAACTGATAGCTAACTTCTATCCAATCATTTACAACAGGATTCGGATGAACTAATACCTCAAATAATGAGGGAGCCATCAATTCCTCTTCTACACCCACTGTATTAACAGGGCCATCCGTATACATCAAATAACCTGCAAACATTTCATCGGCGGTTGTCAAACCAAAAAGTACCGTTTCGTCTCCATAGTTATTGAAAGTCGCTTCAAAGAGTAAGCCTTCTGCCATATCTATCTCCAATAGTGGATTGACCAATAATAAGGGAGGATGTTCGAAATCAAAATAGCCTTGGTTAACAGTATGGTCGGCATTGTAAAAACCTTCATAAATTTGATCTCCCTTTGTTCCATCTACATTGCGATGAAAAATATCATAATCAATACCATACTTGTGCGTATGCCCTTGAAATGCCCAATAGTAGCGTGTTTCGGCATTTTCTTCCTGAAAATGATCAATCACAAAAGTCGAATCAGTAGCATTATTTTTTATTCGTAATGATAAAGGATTATTCCCCCCAAAATTAATCGTTTCCGACTTCATCGCATATTTTGCTGTTCCTTTAGGTTGTGTATATACATTGATATAAAATTCGGCAGGCAAAATACCCGTTTCGCTATAATTGCGGATATGATAATTCAAACTCAATTCGGTACCACCTTCCCAAATAAAAGCAGTAGAAGGAGGAAGTTCTAGTTGATAATGAGCAAATTGGGAGTTCAATACAAAACTTGTTTCAAAGAAATAATCATACTGATCGACTAAGCTTCCAATTACTTTTGCTCCCGCAGGAAAGTTCTCCGCAGAACCAGGGTTAAATTTAAAGATGGCACAGTGATGTGACGATTCATTCATAAACAATTCAATCCGTTTTACTTCCACCGAATCAGGAATCCGCAAATCCTGTCGTTTATGTACCTCTATTTCTTCCTGTGGTTCCAAGAAAATAGTCCCCATATACAATTGAAATCCCTCGGACGGATCTGGAACAGGAGGACGTTCCACACGCGCTTGTCCTTCCCCATTATAAAAACGCTCCACCACATCAGGGTCTACCACCTGCTCTGTGTTTGAACGATCAAATAAAATCCACTGTCGAATCATCTCCTGTTCCGTCTTTGTAAGAGGCTCTCCTCCATAAGCAGGCATCAATCCCCCTTCTGCATTAGCTCGTTCTGCTGTTGCATACAAGTCATTATTACATTTGCGAAACAAAAAACTACGATCAGGATAACCTGGGTCTAGCATTTTAAAGCCCTGTTCTTTCGCATACGGATTCGTTGGTTCCACACTAAGCAAATGTTCATACAAGGCTTCCTTATCCATATCCAATGCTAGTTTTCCCGCAGGCGAACTTCCACTATGGCAACTTTTGCATTTTGTTTGGATTACATTATAGACATAATCATAGGTGCTTTCTTGTGCCATCACCAATAGGCTACTGCACAAAAAAAGGAGTGTAAAAGTAAGATGTTTCATCGGTTCTTATTTATTCATGAATGGTTACTAAAGATACAAATATCCCCAATTTACATAGGTTTCACAATGGATAAATTCAATAATTGCTAGTACTTTTCAATTCAATAATACCCAATCATCATCTGCTGGGCGTGCCCTATATATAAAAAGCGCAATAACCGTTTTACGGTTACTACGCTTTTTATATATAGGTCGGGCTATTCGTTTGTAGTTGCCTCACAGGAGCCAGTTCAGCTACCTACTAGCAGTGTCTTCCGCTGTCAGCCCTGCTAGTAGAAGCTTCACAAGGTTCCTGTTTCGTCAAGCTACCACTACTATCCCTCACGCGAGACAGTTGTTGTGTTGTTGTGGGATTGTGTTGTTGAGTAGCGTTACGCACTCATTTCTTAGCTGCTGCCAGCGTCTTTGCTGGTGGTTTTCACGACAAGTTTCAACGGCTAGGCTGAAGTCGAAGACGAATCTTATATGTACTCCATTTTCCTCTTTGATCCTTTTATGAAAATACTTAAATGTTCTTTAACTTCTTTTATGGTTCAAAGAAAAACAGCTATCAGCGTCTTCGCTGGTGGTTTCAAACACACGTATAAAGAGTGCAATGATTGAACATTTAATCGTAAATCGTCGCACGATTTTAATTCGGAAAAATAATAAACTCCGCAGGAATAGGTTCCGACAACCAAATTTGGTCATTCTCCACATAAAAACAGATACCCGCCTCAAAAGCCTCCCGCGCTTTCACTCGTAAAATAGCGGGCTTACGGTCTCTGCGTTTACCCACCACACTGGCGGTACCCACATCACCCGACAAATGTACATACTGCCGCGACATTGGTTT
Organism: Bacteroidota bacterium; assembly: GCA_020631245.1. Classification (GTDB taxonomy): domain Bacteria; phylum Bacteroidota; class Bacteroidia; order Chitinophagales; family UBA2359; genus JAHDHP01. The sequence goes on from JAHDHP010000021.1 coordinate 15,564, forward strand.
CAATCCTTCCGATTCCAAGATAGGGATGATATTACGAGGTGTGCCATGATATAAAATATCAGGAGGGGTAACAGATACCTTGCTAATTTTCTGCTTAATCGAATGTCCATAATAAGCGCGGATGCGCCCATTTTGAATTTCGTATCGCTTTTTATTAGCGGAAGCCATCATGTCGTGGAGATCTTCTTCGGTAAGGTCGCGCCATTCGGGATTACGTTTTCCCAAAGCTTTAAAAAGTTGATCCAGAGTAGTCCAGCCCTCTTGATCGAGGTCAATGCCAAACTGTTCGGGTTTGTGGCGCAGTGCTTTCGAAATAGTTTTACTAAGTCTAGTGTAATTCATTATGCAATGGTTTTGATTTTATGGAATAATAACCACTGCATAAATATCTATTTCATTGCAGTGGTCAACGATTATGTATTTTTACAAACTCCCAAATTTCGGCAGCCAAATCTTGTGGGCGAAAAGCTTCAATAGAAATTATATAGTCAGCTTGTTCATAAAAAGCCCTACGACTTTCTAGTTTCTTATCAATATAAACTTCTAGGCTAGTCGCATCCTCAAAGTGGCTTACCAAAGGGCGTTCCTCTTTTTGCTTGATTAATCGTTGTGTTAAAAAACGTGGAGAGGCTTGTAAATAGATACTAATTCCTTGTGATTGAATCTGTTTGCTATTCTCAAAAAAGCAAGGAGTGCCGCCTCCTGTGGCAATAACCGCAGGAGCCATTAAAATAGTTTCATGAAGGCAAAATTGTTCGAGACGGCGAAAGTGAGCTTCGCCCTTTTGATCAAATAGGGTAGAGATACTACAACCTGCTTTCTGCTCAATAATCCAATCCAAATCACGAAAGTTGGATCTTGCAATTTTAGCAAGGCGTTTGCCGGTGGTTGTTTTGCCACAGGCCATAAAACCTAATAAGTAGATGTGTTGGGTTAAGGAAGACATAGTTAATATAGTGCGAAGTGCGAGGTGCGAAGTGCGACGAATTATTTTAAGTCTTAATGATAAAGCGATTATCATCGCACTTAGTACCTCGCACAATTAGTTAAAAAGGTCCTCTACGGCGTTCCTCCGCATAATAGACCTCTTCATGTCGGTTTGTTAATTGTACATCGGGGTAACGGAAACGGAAAAATAAGCCTGCAGCGACTCCAAAGAAAAAGCCACCAATATGGGCCCACCATGCAACACCAGCTCCATCACTTCCCAATGACATAAAGCCACTAATCAGTTGTTGAACAATCCAGAAGCCGAGGAAAAAGAGGGCAGGGAGGGTGAAGGTGCGGAAGAAATAAACAACTAGCATTTTGACTCGCGAACGAGGAAACATGATTAAATAACCACCTAATACAGCAGATATTGCTCCACTAGCTCCTACAGTTGGGATGCTACTAGTAGGGTCAATCATTACATGTGCCGCAGAAGCCGCTAGTCCACCAGCCAAATAGAAAAACACAAAGGCAACATTTCCAATCGTAGCTTCGATATTATCACCAAATACCCATAAGAACATCATGTTTCCGATGAGGTGCATCCAGCCACCATGTAAAAACATGCAGGTAATAAGTGTATAAAGATCTACACCTTGTGAAATTTCACTAGGAAGTGAACCATAAGTATAAATAAATGCATTTAGGGTTTCGGGATCAAGTGAAAATTGAAATAAAAATACTAATACATTGATCCCTAAAAAAAGATAAGAGAAGATAGGAGCACTACCTCCAATTACTTGGTCATCGCCAACGGGGAAAATCATAATCGGTTTTTTTAATTTTTAAGTCGAACACGCGGATCAAGTACTCCATATAAAATATCAACAATAATGTTGACGACTACAAAGATGACTGCTGCGAATAAAACAGAACCCATTGCAACAGGAAAATCGAGATTGTTGAGTGCTGTAATGGTTAAATAACCCAAGCCTTTATAATCAAAGATAATTTCTACAAAATAAGCGCCTGCCAAAATTGCAGCTAACCATCCTGAAATAGCAGTCATCACTGGATTTAGTGCATTGCGAAGTACATGTTTTGCAATCACCTTAAATTTACTTTGTCCTTTTGCATAGGCTGTACGTACATAATCTTGTGAAAGCACATCCAATACCGAACTACGTGTCAACTGTACAATAATGGCGATTGGACGAATACCTAAAGCCAATGCAGGTAATATCAAATTGCGAAGGGCAAGATGCCGATCTCCGAAGTCATCTACCTCAAATAGTTGCCCAGTATAATTCAAGCCTGTATAGTCTTGTAACCAGTATCCAAAAATAAGAGCTAAAATAATTCCAGAAAAATAGGAGGGTTGTGATATACCTAGTACAGAGGTCACTAATATCGAATTGTCGATAAAACTAAATTGCTTCAGTGCCGCAATCACGCCCAGTGTAATACCTATAATAGTAGCCAGTATGATAGAGGCAATTGCCAAACAGGCAGTAGGCACAATGGCCTCCCCAATCATTTCTGATACGAGTCGTTTACTTTGATAGGATCGTCGTAAATAAGGAGCTTTAGCTACAACCGCATTACCACCGCCAATTCCAAATAGCTTCGTATAGGCATATTTTTCTTGGTTACTTGCATTGTCTTCATGTATAGAGAGTGGAAGAACATCATTGAGGTACATAAGAAACTGTATGGAACGGGGTTGGTCTAAGCCTAATTCTTTATTGACTGCTTCTAGTGTAGCTACATCTGCCCGCTGTCCTAGTGTAAGACGTGCAGGATCACCTAATCCGTTGAATAGGAAAAAGACGATAAAAATAACGCCAAATAAGACAAGTATACCGTAAAGAATGCGTTTGGTGATGAAGCTTAACATGAGTTTTCTTTTGTTGAGATATTTTAATTTGAAAATGGAGGAGTCAGGCTTCAGGGGTCAGAACTGAAACCTGACCCCTGAAACCTGACTCCTAAAAAAGATTATTTTATCCCATGCATCTTCTTCATTTCGTCCCAACTAGGAACATGATTCGCATGCCACTTATCAACAAGAATCCCATCTTTTAGTAAGACTAAACCAGGATTTGCACGAATCATTGTTTTGATAGGGGTAGCATCTAAGTTATAGAACTCATAAGAACCGCCCGACTTGGTCTGTGCTTCAGTTATATCAGAAGCAGTAATTCCGTAGGTCTGTAGCCCTGATTTAGTAACAATTTCATTAATTGGTTTAAAATCTTCGGTAGAAGTTTTGGTAATATCATAAGCAGGAACAAGGAATTTAAATCCAGGGAATTCTAATATTTCGTCTTGCATTTCCTCACTATCAGCATTGTAAATGAAGAAGTCTTTGATTTTGGGTAATTCAGGTTCACGAATTACTTTTACTTCCGTTTTTGATTTATCAAGTACCCATGACTTATCTTCCCAAATTTTGGATTCCATATATTCTTTGTCCGACATCGTCTTTGTCGCACCTGTACTAGTATTATCAAGGGTAAACAGTTTGACAGACTCACCCGGATCTAAACCACTATCATCTTTCCCTTTAATGAGATCAGTTCCTTTTTGATAAGCACGGAAATCGACGATAGGTAGGTTGCTGATATTGCGATAACAAAAAGCCAAACTAGCCAAAGTCAATACGCCTAACAAAATGAGCGAGGGCACACTTTTGAAAATACAACGCACATGCTTGTGAAATAATACCACAATGAACACAATCACCATTAAGAATAAATCTTTGATGAAGGATTCAAAGGGTTTTAGTTTTACAAAATCACCAAAGCAACCACAATCTGTTACTTTACCTGTCCATGCAGAGAAAGCAGTGAGGAAAGTAAAGAAAATGATTAGTCCTACATATAAAAATAGGGTAGTCCGTTTGAGTGTACCTAGTAGGAGAGAGATACCTAAAGCAATTTCTAGAACAATGGTAAAAACAGCAATAGGTAAAGCTAAGCCTGCACACAAATTCCAAAGCGGCTCCAAGAAAGGAACATATTCGGTGAAAATAGTGAAGTACTCTTCTAACTTAATAGAGGTACCTATTGGATCAATGGCTTTTACCACTCCTGAAAAAATAAAAAAGGTACCCAAAAAGTTTTTGAGATAATCAATCGCTAAGTTTTCAGGCTTGCGAATAAAATAAAAGATGATACTAACTCCAAGTGCTAGTAATGCAATCAGTCCGGTGAGTGAAAAAATGTTCATAATGGTATTTATAATTTTTCTTATTGTAAATTTGACAAACGACTATTTCTCAACAAAACTACTAAATGAATAGTTGTAAAACTAATTGTTTAGTTGAATCAATATTTCGAATGCATAAAAATACATTTTTCATTCCAAATAAGACATTAAATTGCCGAGGAAAGTTAGTTGATTTGTCATTTCCTCGAATAATGGGCATTTTGAACGTCACTCCAGACTCTTTTTTTGATGGTGGAAGGTACCAATCAGAGCAGGCGATTGTAGATCAGGTTGGAAAAATGTTGGAGGAAGGAGCTACGATTATTGACGTGGGGGGGATGTCCTCTCGGCCAGGGGCAGCAATGATCAAAGCTAGTGTGGAACTGGATCGCGTGCTTCCCGTGGTGGAGTTAATTGTTGCAAAATTTCCCGACGCACTCATTTCTATTGACACCGTTCGAAGCGAGGTCGCACAAAAAACAGTAATGGCAGGTGCCCATATGGTGAATGATATTTCGGCAGGCAGCTTAGATAGTGAATTATTATCAACTGTTGTGGATTTACAGGTGCCTTATATCCTTATGCACATGCAAGGACGCCCTGAAACGATGCAAAATGCGCCCCAATATGTTGATGTAGTGGATGATGTTTTAACATTTTTTATCAAAAAGACAGCTCAATTGAGTCAATTGGGAGTGAAAGATGTGATCTTAGATGTGGGTTTTGGCTTTGGAAAAACGATGGAGCAGAACTATCAATTATTAGATCGTTTGGAGGAGTTCAACATTTTTCGCTTACCTTTATTGGTCGGCATTTCTCGAAAATCAATGATTTATAAGTTATTGGAGACATCACCCGAAGAGGCTTTAAATGGCACTAGTGTTTTACATACTTTGGCTTTATTGCGAGGTGCTTCGATTTTACGGGTTCATGATGTAAGAGCAGCGGCAGAAGTGCTTAAAATTGTTACCTTTATGGGAGAGCGTGCGACGTGCGATGTGCGACGTGCGAAAAGAAAATAAATGGGAGAAGCGTGAATTGGGTTTTTGTATTTCTTATAATATAGAGAAACGTGTGATATGGAAGGAGCGATTAAGTTCGTTGCACATCGCACTTCGCACGAATTTTTTTTATTGGAATTTATAGTAAAAATAGGATTTCTCGACATTGGCGTATGGGATGTCATTGACATCATACTAGTAGGGCTTTTGTTTTATCAGTTTTATAAACTGTTGCGGGGAAACCTTGCCTTCAATATTTTTATAGGTTTCTTACTGGTGTATTTGATTTATGCGTTGGTGAATTGGCTAAACATGAAATTGCTATTCACCATTTTTGAGCGATTCGTAGATTTGGGTTTTATTATATTAGTGATTGTATTTCAGCAAGAGATACGTCGCTTTTTATTTTATATAGGGCGTGGTAGTGGAATAGGAAAGCAGAATTTCTGGCAGAGCTTGTTTAACCGCAAAACACGTGATGAAAGCCAATTGGAGCGAATGCGGGAGGACTTGACAAAGAGTATTACTAATATGGCATCTACCAAAACGGGAAGCTTGATTGTGTTTACGGATGCTAGTGAAAAGGGCTTTTTTGAAAGCACAGGTGTAACGATTGATGCGGCAATTTCGAGTAAATTAGTGGAAAGTATTTTTTCGAAGAGTAGCCCGCTACACGACGGGGCAATGGTCATTGCAGATGGGAAGATTATGGCAGCAGGTTGTATTTTACCTGTTTCCGAAAATCCAGACCTTCCTACTCGTATTGGGATGCGTCATCGAGCAGCAGTAGGAATTACGGAGAATATTGATGCACAGGTATTGATTGTGTCGGAGGAGCGGGGAAAAATTTCTTTGGCATCGAAGGGGAAGATTCGTATGAATTTGACGCAGAAAAACTTACAGGATATATTGGAGGAGCTTATTCAATGAGTGA
>JAHDHP010000021.1:21738-26448 GCA_020631245.1 Bacteroidota bacterium
AATTTGACGCAGAAAAACTTACAGGATATATTGGAGGAGCTTATTCAATGAGTGAATTAGCGAATGTGCGAATGACTGAATGGCGTTACGCCTATTCACTAATTCACGCATTCGCTAATTCACTCATTGTCTTGCGTGAGGGATAGTAGTGGTAGCTTGGCGAACTAGACGTTTTGTGAAGCTTTGACTAGCAGGGCTGACAGCGGAAGACACTGCTAGACAATTAGCTGAACAAGCGTATAGGAGCCAACTACAAACGGATAGCCCGACCTTGAACAGGGTCTGAGGGATTGAAGGATTGAGGGACTGGGTTGGTATCACGTGATAATTTTGTCAGTTCTACCATTCCCGAAGACCTGTGCAAGGGCACGCCCAAATAAAAATATAGAGGTGTAGAAAAAACAATCCCTCAGTCCCCCAAAAGGAACCATCTCAATAAGATAGATTATAGTAAAAAACGATTATTTACTAGGAGCTTTTGCTGGGTCTACCTTTACGTTAATTTTATTAACACGATTGGTTGGTGCAGCAGCAGGTGCAGCTTTAGCACTAGGTTGAGAAGCAGCAGGAGCCGCTTTTTCATTTGGTTTAGCATCACCGCCAGCAGGAGCTGTTTCTTGTTGAGTAGTATCTGCTTTGGTTTTGACGGGAGGAGTGTTTTTCTCAAATTGTTTGATAATCTCTTCAGGAGTTTTCCCAAGATTACTAATAGAGAATTGCACATCATCTGCTAATTCGTGTTTAGGATATTTCTGAAGAAATTCATTGTACAATTCTTTAGCTTTATCGAGATCCTTGAGATCATTTTCGTAGCTAAAACCCATTAAGAAAAGGCTTTGTGCTGCTTTGGCATGATCACTATGGTCGTTATAAATTTTTTCATAAGACTTAATTGCCTCTGGATATTGCTTGAGTGTACGTTGTAGTTCGGCGGCTTGGAATAGATAGCCTGGTGTTTTAGCATCTGTTGGAAGTGCCTCAGCATAATCGAGATAGCTGGAAACAGCCGTTTTATAGTGTTTGGTGCGTTCAGGACTATTAAAGTCGAGCGAATCATTGCCTAAAAGAGCTTCGGCGGTTTCTACTGCTTTTGAAAGATCAGTAGTATTTGGGCCTGAGCTACAAGCTGCTATAATTAATAAAGCAAAAACGGATAAGGTTAAAAGTTGATTCATTTTCATTGCTATATATTTTTTCACAAAAATAGGCTTCTTTTGTGACAAAAGGTATGTAGTAGACTAATTTTTTGTATATGAAGGCTAAATTTGGAGGACTAATTTTTTGTCTGGTATTTTTATATGCTTGTAATAAGCAGTTGGTGCCTGTGTTTGTGGTAGGAGATGAGGTGGAATGGTTGGAGGAGAACCCAAATGAAAAAGGCTTGTCAGGAAAGACCTCTAGTAGGCTTGCTTGTCAGGATTTTGAGGCTTACGCGCCTGATAGTGCGCGGTTAGACGAATTTCCGATGCGGTATGTGCGAGTGAATGTGCATATCATTACAGATAGTTTGGAGAAACATAACTTTAATGAAAAAGAGGGGCGTTTGTTTGCCAAAGAGTTAGTAAAACATGCTAATTGGCGGTTGGAAAAAAATAAACAAATGCATTTACCGAAAGGAAATAGCACGCCAGCTTTACCGACTCGCTTCCGATATGTATTGACAGGCTTAGAAGATGATCCGAATGATACGGGTGTTTATTTTCACAAGGACAATGAGTTGTTTTTCTTTAATAAGCGTGATCGAAATAGTAAGAGTCGGCAAAGTATTTTTTCTTCTGCACACTACAAGCGGTATGGAACCCGTCAGGAGGAGGTGGTGAATGTCTTTGTATTGGCGCATCCGCCAGATAGTATTGGGTCTAAGACTTATCCTGCAACAGCAGATGGGGCAGGGATGTCGCGTTGGGCAAAGATTGGGGGAGCCTATTTTCATATGATGGATCGCCACCGAAAACACCCGAATCGAGTAGATAATACGGCTAATTTTTTTTCAGGGTTGTTTAATCACGAAATAGGCCATTCACTAGGTTTGCGACATAGTTGGATGAGTGATGGCTGTCCAGATACGCCGAATCACCCCAATTGTTGGAATTATACGCCATCGGGACCTTGTAAGGAAAATGTATCGAATAATGTAATGGATTATAATGCTTTTCAAAATGCTTATTCTCCTTGTCAGTTGGGAAAGGTGCATTATAATTTTGCTAGGAAGGGTTCACCGCAGCGCAAAATTTTACAGCCCGATTGGTGTGTGTATGAAGAAGCGGCAAGTATCAATATTACGGAGGAAACGGTTTGGAATCATACGATAGATGTGAAAGGGGATATTATCATTCGAAAAGGAGCTAGTTTAACGATTTTGTGTACGCTTGGAATGCCTAAAGGAGGGAGTATTTTTGTAGAGCCTGAAGGGAAACTGCATTTGGCAGGTGGAACGATTATGAATCGCTGTGAAGAAGAGTGGGAGGGGATTGTCGTGTATAAGAAAGGAGGAGAAATGACGGGTGAAGTTCAAGTGTCAGGGAGAGGGAAAATACATTATGCCAAGCATAAAATAACAAAAACAGAGGTATCAACCTCTGTTCCTGAAAATGATAAATAATTAACATTAAAAATCAACAATTTCTAAATCGTAAATTAATACAGAACCAGGTGGAATTTTTCCACTTGCTCTATTCCCATGCCCTAATACCGAAGGAATAATTATCTTCGCTTTTGTGCCTTTAGGAAAAGTAGTTAAAGCCTCTCGTAAACCTTTTACTTGTTGGCTAACGGTTAGTTTCTTGACCTTATCTCCCGTATCTTCAATCACCATACCAGTACCCAGAGTCGTCAATTTATATTTTACACTTACCTTTTCTGCCTTAGCTCCTGCTGGCTCTCCACTCCCTTCTTGTTCAATAATATAACGCAAGCCCGATTTCGACTCTTTAGCAGCGAGTTTGTTCTCCTTCAAATAGGTTTTTATCACTTGTTGATCCATCAAAGCAGAATTAACAGACTCTTGTGATTTTTCTTGCATATAAGTCTCTACTGTCTGTACTTTTAGCAATTTAATGCTATATCGGATACTCTCTCCACTTTTAATATAGCCAGGCATATCTCTAGTAAAAATCGAATCAGCAGGCACATAAAAACTAGCACTATCACCTTCTGCCATTTGCAACAAGCCCTTATTCAATACCCCATTAAATAGCGTGGGTTGTAGTTTAAAACTATTAGGCGAACCTGTATAAGAAGAGTATATAACTTCTTCGGCAGGAGAATAGTACTCTAAATGTATAGAAACATACTCACCCATTTTGGGTTTGGTTCCTTGTGAAGTACCGTGATTTTGAAAAATAATTTGATCAGGTTTAGCAGGAGAAGGACCTACTGGTTTGGTACGAGTAATATTCGAATTATTACGATTCGAATTGTTGGTTGCTGCATTATTGGTAGCACTATTATTCGATTCATTACTAGTCGTAGCTCCTTGATTATTAGTTGCCTGATTATTGGTTGTTGTCGTCTGTTCATCCGTCGTACTTGTATCCGTAGAACTAGAAGAACAGGCTCCCATAAACAAACAAGTCATAAAGGCAGCAATCAGTAAAATGCTCTTTGAACGGGTCATAGTTTGTGATTATAATAGTTTATTGATTTCAATTTATTTTTTCTGTCTTCCTTATCCATACCAAAATAATACCATTTCCTAGTCATAACCATAAAAAATGGCAATATACTTGTATATGCAGTGCGAAGTTAATTGGTAAAATTGTATTTTTACCGTCTTGTATTAACCTTTTATCTGCCTTATGAAAGACCTAAACACTTCCGTCATTCAGGAATTACTGAAAAATGCTCATGAAATTGCCATCATTGCACATGTTCGTCCCGATGGAGATGCCATTGGGTCAGTGATGGGATTATACCATTTTCTCAAAGGGAAAGGCTTATCAGTAACACCTATTTTGCCTTCCATCTATCCTGCTTTTTTAGCCTTTATTCCCGAATCGGAAGGAATATTAATCCCCGAACGCGATGGCTTAAAAAAGAGCGAACAAGCACTCGCTAAAGCAGATCTTATTTTCGTATTGGATTTCAATCATCCAAGTCGAGTAGATACATTAAGTAATACCCTCAAACAATCTAAAGCGATAAAAGTGATGCTCGATCATCATCTTCAACCTGCCGATTGTTGGGATTATGGGGTGAGTGATCCTGATGCCTCTTCAGCATCAGAATTAGTCTATAATTTCATTGAAACACTCAATGAGGTAGAACGGATCGACAAAACGGTTGCGACTTGTTTATATGCAGGTATCTGTTCAGATACAGGGCGTTTCAAATTCAATGTCAATGGGCGATTACACCGTATTATAGGTACGCTACTAGATGCAGGAGCAGATGCCGAATATATCAATGGACAGATATTTGACTCGATGAGTGAAGCACGACTGCGTTTTATCGGTTTCTGTTTGAGCGAACGCATGACAGTCTATCCAGAGTTTAAGACCGCTTTGATGTACTTATCCGCCAAAGATTTTCGGAAGTTCGAACACCAACCAGGAGATACAGAAGGTTTGGTAAACTATCCTTTAAGTTTAGGGAATGTCCGTTTTGTGGCACTATTAAAAGAAGGCAAAGATCGCATTAAAATCTCTTTTCGGTCAAAGGGCGATTTTTCTGTCAATGCCTTTTCTCGCGAAAACTTTTCAGGTGGTGGAC
>JAHDHP010000022.1:0-2916 GCA_020631245.1 Bacteroidota bacterium
TTAAATGTTCTTTTCTTTCTCTTATGGTTCAATAAGAAATGTCAATAATGTAATTGTTATTAAATGTATTTTTCGCAAATGTATAACAGAAAATATTGTTATTAGAGGAGAGGAGGACAATCTCGTATTCTTAAAGTTTCCAAAGTTAAAAGGTATTCCTGATTTAGTTGGATTTTCCTATGAATGTATGTGTGACAGGAGTAGCGGCTTTGCGCAATATGTTTATCAAAATAAAACTAAATTTGGAGGCAGATGTTTAGAAGAGGCGACTAAAGTTGCGAAAGAAGATAGGGAAAATGAGGTTTTTGCAAATTTGTTAAACTACTCTAAATTACCTACCTACATCATGCCTGAAAGAATATATTATGATTGTCACAGAGAAGTAGAAGGAAAAGCAAGTGAAACAGGTGGTGGTGTTGAAGCTCGATTTTCCGTCAAAATTAACGGAAGTAATTCAAGAAAGCATTGTTTTGGTCATGCAGGAACAATGGCGAACGGTCAAGTAATAGACAAATTTCATTCAACCCCCAATCCAGTTGATGGTGGCTACAATGTACCTAAAGGAGGAATCTATATAGGTGATTTTAAATACAATGAAAGCATAAAAATAAAATTTGATGTATGGGAAGATGACGAATGTGGGGGGTTCTGGGAATACTCTGAAGCTTGTTATTTTGATGATGACGATGACTATCCCGATGTGGAGCAAACAACAACCGTTGGAGATAAGTTAATAGCTACCCGAGAATTTAACTCAGGTTGTCCCGATATTAAATTTACTATCTATCAGGGTTTTGTTACTTTCTATGAACATGGTAATTATGGAGGAAAGAGAATGAGTTTTAGAGTTGAGAACTGTTCGAATATAAGTGATTATAAGTTGGGCAATGATGCTATTAGTTCGATGAAAATCCCACCTGGCTACAAGGTAATAGCCTATGATGATGATGACTATCGTGGAACAACTCGAACTTATAGAGGTAATGTTCCTAGCCTATCTACTCTTAATGATAAAATTACTTCTTTCAAAATTATGTTAGATTTTTAGAATGTGATATTGCTGGGCGTGTCCCCATTTTGCTTATGTTTTGCTCCCGCCAGCGTCCTCGCTGGTGGCAAAACATAAGCAAAATGGGGGCACGCCCAAATAATAGTTAATGATTTGTTGGGTAGTTGAGTTATTGTGTTTATTTATGAATTGGATGAAGGCAAATGCGGGAAAAACACTCGGAGATGCTATTGAGGAATGGAAGCGACTGGAAGCAGAAAAGAAGGCGAATACGAAACCCAAAGATATTGCTCCACAATTTGAATATAATCGGTATTTAAGAGATTTTTTGGCGGATAACCCTCATGCTGATCGTGCGCTGGGTATTAAATTATGGAAGATAAAAAGAAATAGAAGAGGAGATAATGTATATCGTCCATCGGATTTAAAATTGTTAGGAAAATGAAACTGAATCTCTTACATATCATCTTTCAAGCCCTATTAACGCTCACCCTTTTCTCTTTTTGGGCAGCCTTTGCCTTATTGATCGTCAATCAATTTTTCTACAAAGATTTACCAGGCTATACCATTGGTCGTATTTGTATTTGGGAATTAGTCGCCATTATCATCGCTGCCATCATTAGCCAATGGATGATTAAAAAATGGGGAACAATACAACTGGAACAGGTAGAAGGGCAAACCAAACTAACCCTGCATCCCAATTATGGTATCTATTTCCTGTTTTATTTTGTAAGTGCTATCTTGATAGGAATTTGGCAATTTTGGTTATTTAGCCAGCAATTTTAAAGTAAATGGATAAAAAATCAATATATTGTTCTTTTTTATCAAACAATCATTAAATGCTTGACACTAAAACCATCCTTATTTCTCTACTACTTTTTTTATTATTTCCTTATTTCTCTGCTTCACAGAATACTCCATCTCCCAAAGTTATTGTTATTGGTGTAGATGGAATGGGAGCCGAAGGCGTCAAACGAACAAATACCCATCATATTGATGAATTGCTCGAAAGAGGGAGTTATACGATGTTTGCCAATGCGATAATGCCCACCAAAAGTGCTCCTAATTGGGCTTCCTTACTCATGGGTACGACACCTGATGTACATGGTGTTACAGGCAATGGTTGGAGGAGGGGAGATGTGCTTCCCCAAACTGCTTGCGAAGGAGAAAAAGGCATTCACCAAACCATTTTTAGTCAACTCAAACAGCATGACCCAACTATTCGTATTCGTGTATATCACGATTGGGAAGGTTTGGGTAAATTAGTGGAAACCAGTGCATGTACGGAAGTTGTTTCGACAAAAAATGCAAAAAAAACACTTAAACATACATTAGAAGCGATAAAAAAGAAGGATTTTGACCTTTTATTTGTACATTTCGACCACGTTGATCATGCTTTGCATTTTAGTGGATTTTTATCTAAACGTTATTTGAAAAAAGTGGAAAAAGCTGATACCTTTATTGGTTCAATTGTGGAAGAATTGGAAATAGCGAACTTTCCAGAGGGTTATATAGTGTTAGTTACAGCTGATCATGGTGGCAATGGCCGCACACATGGCGGAGATACACTCGGAGAAATAGAAATCCCTTTTATTGTGGCTGGTACGGGTATTCCTACTGGCTTATTAGATGAGGAGGAAGTGATGATTTATGATACTGCTCCTACAATTGGTGCTTTTTTTGGGGTACCTGTGCAAGCGTGTTGGAAAGGAAGAAATGTTTTGGAAAAACGGTTGAACGATTAACGGTTAAACGGTTGAACGATTAACGGTTGAACGTTTTACGTTCCACCGTCGGACGTTTCACCGTTCCACCGTCGGACGTTCCATCGTTTAACCGTCGGACGTTTCACCGTTCCACCGTCGGACGTTTCACCGTTCCACCGTCGGACGTTCCATCGTTTAACC
>JAHDHP010000022.1:3016-23698 GCA_020631245.1 Bacteroidota bacterium
GTTTCACCGTCAATATTTACTCAAAATTAATTGATATTTAAATGGAAGCTTTAATACAAGCTTTGTCAACACCCGAAGGCATGATTAGTTTAGCGACGCTAACTTTTATGGAGATCGTACTTGGAGTTGACAATTTAGTGTTTTTGACCATTGTGTCTGGACGATTGCCTGATAGTCAACAACCTAGAGCACGACGTATCGGGCTTTTATTAGCTCTCGGAATGCGAGTAGCCTTATTGTTTTGTATTTCGTGGTTAGTACAATTAAAAACCCCTATTTTTGAAATAGGTCCCTTTCACCCTAGTTGGAAAGATTTGATTTTATTGGGTGGAGGTTTATTCTTAATTGCGAAGGCGACAACTGAAATTCACCACAAACTAGAAGGAAAAGAAGAAGAGGTAAATGTAGGGAAAGGAACAGTCACGTTTGGTTCTGTATTGGTACAAATTGTCTTGTTAGATATTATCTTTTCAATTGACTCCATTTTGACGGCTGTAGGGTTGGTTGAAGTAGTTGGTATCATGATTCTGGCAGTTGTTATTTCGATGATTGTGATGATTGTCTTTGTAAATGTGATTAGTGATTTTATCAACCGTCATCCTACGATGAAGATGTTGGCTTTGAGTTTCTTAATCCTGATTGGTTTTATGTTGGTGGCAGAGGCTTTCCATCAAGAGGTGCCAAAAGGATATATTTATTTTGCAATTTTCTTCTCTTTAGGAGTAGAGGTCTTAAATATGCGGATGCGTACTGCGAACAAAGGTCCTGTGGAGTTGCGTGCAAAGATGAAAGAATAATATGCAGTCAAAAGAAACGCGTACTATTTTATTAAAAATATTTTTTGCAAACTTCATGGATATGTTGGCATTTGGGATATTTATACCCATTTTGCCCTTCTTATTTTCCACAGAAGATACGAGTCTTTTTAGAGATCGTTTTAGTCCTTCAGAACTTACCTTATGGTATGGTTGGTTGGCAGGAGGATACTCCTTAGCGGTTTTTATAGGCTCTCCATTATTAGGAGCTTTATCTGATCGTTTTGGTCGGAAAAAGCTCCTAATTTTTGCACATATCATCAATATTATTGCCTATCTCATTGTTGGGTGGGGAGTTAGTTTGGCGAATTTGTTTTTACTATTTGCAGGTCGTATTTTTTCAGGTCTAATGGGTGGCTCTTTAATAACTGTTCAATCATCCATTGCCGATATAAGTACGCCTGAAACCAAAGCCCAAAATTTTGGTATTACGGGTGTTGCTTTTGGATTAGGTTTTGTGGTGGGGGTAACGCTTACCGTGGGACTAACTCAATTGGCTTGGTTTACATTTCCAATGGCCTTTATTTTATCGGCTGTCATCACCTTCTTGAATTTGTTATTTATTGTATGGTTTCTACCCGAAACGTTACGAGAGGTCAGTCATAAAACTATTTCTTTGTGGACGGGTTTTCAGAATGTCTATAAAGCATTTACGGAGATTCATTTTAGACTAATTTTTATTATTATTTTCATTCTCACCTTTGGCTTTTCCTTCTTTACTCAGTTCTTCCAATTTTACTTAATTGATAAGTTTGATTACGATGTATCACAAGTCGGATTAATATTTGTCTATATAGGGCTTCTAATAGCCTTTGTGCAGGGCGTTCTCCTTCCAGTGGTAGCTAGACTATTTTCAGCCGAAAAGGTCTTACTGGTCTCTATATTGGCGTTTGCGATTACTTTTTTGTTAATATTGGTTCCACAGCAAGCTTATGGGCTATGGTTGATCCTTCCAATAATGCTTTTTTTCCAAGGAGTTACCTTTCCAACGATATTAGCGGTTGTATCGAATATGGTGGATGAATCGATACAAGGAGAGACTTTAGGTATTAATCAGTCGATACAAGCTTTGGCAAATGCATTACCTCCAATTATCTTTGGTTTTGCAGTGGGAATTGATACGCGTTTTCCTATGGTTTTTGCTTTTGCATGTATCTTGGTTAGCTGGTTATTGTATGTGCGGTTTTATAGAATTTGGGCAAGCAAAAGATCGGCAGAGTTGGTAAGCGGATAAGTATTTTATAAGGTAGATTAAAAAATAAAAACCTCTCAAAGAACAGAAATGAATCTACTCCTTGAGAGGTTAAGATGATTTTTAAGGTATTATCTTTTTAGCTTATACAAAGATAATAAACTTTTTCAATGTTTCATTAAGAATTATACAAAGATCCATAATTCTTGCGCATGTAGCTTTCTATATCGCTAACGGTAATGGCTCCATCCTTATTCATATCAAGACCACTATTTTGGTAATATGCGGTGGAGGGGCTGCTATACAAGACAAAGGAACTTGACTTTCCTACTGCTACTGGGTACAAAACAGATAGTTTAACATCTGTAAAGCTTTTAAACGTACCAAAATGTTTTTGGCGACTACGTAGATATTTATAGCAGAAATCGAGTTGTTCAAGTGGTGAATTAGGTACTTTCTTATACCCAAATTCTTTACAGGTAAGTGGCATAAACTGTAATAGTCCACGCGCTCCTGATCCTTTCTTGTTATTTACTCTTGGATTAAAACCTGACTCAGAATCAATGATTCCCATTATCCATTCAGGGGGAATCTGTAATTTATCAGCCATTTGCTTTATTTTATTAGCAAATGCATCTTTATGCTTCACGTACTTACCAGCTTTGTTAATAAGATATAAATCTTTTGGATTAAAACCAGGTACGTTTTCTACCTTTTGAGCAAGCAAAGCCTCTTTATCCACTTTGGGTGCCGGCTTTGGTTTGGGTGTAGTTTTAGCTTTGGCTGCTGCCGCTGCTTTTGTTTTGTTTACTATTACCTTACGTACTTCTTCAAGAAGGGCAGCAGAGGTAACAGGCTTTTCTTTCTTTTCTAAATTAGTTTTGTTAGTATTCTCAAAAGGTGTTTGTAGGGTTGCTATAGGTTTTACAGGGGGTTTAAGGTTTTCTGAGTTAGTGCTATCATCCAAACTCGCGGAGAGTCCCATGATCATGGGGACAGCAGCCACAAATAATGTGGTTAGTACTCCCTTTTTCATAAACAATTAATTAGTGAAAAAATACACGTCTTTAAAATAAGGATTATGTGAGGTGGTATAATCCAACGTGTTTTTATTCCTCGACACAAAAACAATTGCTGTCTGTTTTAATGTGTCTTACAGTAACAATAAACTACGACTATATTTACTGATCTGTTTTTCAAAGTGTTCAAGCTTATTGTCATAAGTTGAGCGCAAATTTATAGTGGATATTCTGAAAAAACAAACCGCGAGGAGAAAAATGGGGCTAATAAATGTTAGTTAATATAGCTTTTAAGGTATATATAGACTAAGCCTATAATCATTGATTTTACTGAATTACAGCCATTTATCGAGCGATAAATTATGTACTTTGAAAACGATCTAAAAAAAGTCACATTTTTTTTATATTAATTCGATTTTTTGTGTTAAAAAAACGAAAAACGGCTTCAAAACAAGCATCATAAAGGGTTTGGGCTTGTAAATTACTTTGAATATGTGTTTTGTTTTTTGTTTTAAGTTTTGCTTTTTAGTTTTTTAGGTATTTTTTTTATTTCAATTTGATTGGCTGTCTTACTTTGTTAGGCTATTTTATTTAATGGCTTAAATCGTTAAATTATAGAAATATATTGAGTATCTTGTCCCTAATTAAACCAATTTTTCGATAATACTATGAATACTAAGCAACTAAGCAAAGATCAGTTTAAAGCACTCGCATTAATCTATGCTAGTCATTCGGATGCTACTTTTCGCACCCAAGAAATAGCGTTTATAACAGGTGAAGTGGGAGAGCCTATTTATAAAGAAGTATTGGCACATTATAATGCTTCTTCGGACTATGAGTGTATCCAATTGTTACTATCTAATAAAGAGCAGTTTTATCCAGGTGATGAAGGGAGTGCTACCTTATTAGGAGAGTTTACAGCCCTTTTTAAAGCAGATAATGACTATTCTAATTTAGAAAAAAATATTCAGCGATTACTAGTACGTTTGTTAAAGTCATAGCATAATAACGACATATTCCTCCTTATGTCCTTTTTCATACAACCTATCTTTACTAATTGGCGTTGTCCTATTAAATGGTTAAATTTATTGACCTATTAATAAATACACAACCTATTAGTCCTTAAAAAATTATTTATGGTTCTAACAACAGGAAAGTCTAAATTCGCCTGCTTGTTGTGCATAGGGATGATAATGATGGTGATGACGGAGAGCTATGCCCAATATTTTGGCAGAAACAAACCGCGTTATCGCACCTTTGATTTTGAGGTGTATAAAAGCCCTAATTTCGAAATATATCATTATCTCGATGATGATTCGCTCTTAAATGATTATGCCCAAGAGTGTGAACATTGGTATGAAATGCACCAAGAAGTGTTTCACGATACCTTCACGCGTAAAAATCCAATGATCTTTTATAATAACCATGCTGACTTTCAGCAAACCACTGCTATTAGTGGAACTATTGGTGTGGGTACTGGTGGAGTAACAGAAGGCTTCAAGAATAGGGTAGTGATGCCTTTTATGGAATCGAGAGAACAAACTAGTCATGTACTAGGGCATGAATTGGTACATGCTTTTCAATATCACATGCTAATCGAAGGAGATTCTACCAATATTAATAATATACGGAATCTACCTCTTTGGATGGTGGAAGGGCTTGCCGAGTATATGTCGATCGGACAAATTGATGCGCATACGGCTATGTGGATGAGAGATGCCGTATTAAATAAAGATATACCTTCCCTGCGTGACTTGAGTGTCAACCCTAATTATTTTCCTTATCGCTATGGACAAGCTTTCTGGGCTTTTTTAGCTGGAACCTATGGAGATGAAGTTATTACGCCATTTTTTAAGGGGACAGCTATGGTTGGTTTAGAAGAAGCCAGCCGTCAGTTATTAGGCCTAAAGTTGAAGGAATTATCAGAACGATGGCAGGCGTCTCAAAAAGAGTATTATAAACCCATGATAGCGGGACATAATGATAAGCCAATAGGGAAACAGCTTTTTGAGGATAAGAATATTGGAAAAACAACTATTTCCCCTTCTATTAGTCCTGACGGAAAATACTTAACCTTCCTCTCTGAAAAAAATGTGTTTTCTATTGACTTATTTGTGGCTGAAGCCAAAACGGGTAAAATACTAGGAAAAGTAGCAAGTACCGTTACTGATGGACATATTGATGCCTTTAGCTATTTGGAGTCGGCAGGTTCTTGGGCACCTAATAGTGAGCAGTTTGCTTTTGTAATTTTCAAAAAAGGAGAAAACCGTTTACTAATAAAAGATGTACTAAAAGGAAAAACAATAGAAGAAATCTCCATTCCTGGAGTGCCTTCTTTCAGTAATCCCGCTTGGTCTCCTGATGGTAAAAATATAGTTGTAACAGGCTTGGTAGAAGGGCATAGTGACTTATATATGTATAACCTAAAGTCAAAAAAGGTAAAACGACTGACCAGTGATTACTATTCTGATTTACAAGCCAACTGGTCGCGAGATGGCAAAAAAATCGTTTTTAGTACAGATCGGATCAGTGTTGATGAAGGGCGAACGCATGGGAAACTAAAATTTAACCTAGCTATATTAGATGTAGCGAGTAAAGAAGTAACCAACATTCCTATTTTTAAGGGATCGGATAATATGAATCCTCAATTTACAGGAGGAGAAGAACCCAGTATCATTTTCCTTTCCAATAGAGATGGTTTCCGCAATATGTATCGGTATGATCTAAACACTGAAAAGGTATTTCAACTCACCAACTTTTTTACAGGTATCAGTGGTATTACCTTTTATTCTCCCGCTATTACTATTTCCAAGCGAAACACCGTTATTTACTCCCATTATCTCAAACAAGGTTATACCTTATATAAGAGTCGTCTCAGTAATTTTGAAGAAGTGGAAGTAGTAGCTGATGAAATAGATTATAAACCATCTATACTACCCCCACTTAAGCAGAATACTACTAAAATTGTGGCTTCCAACTTGGAAGGATTTGACGATATGGCTCGAATGCCTGCCGATTCTTTTAGTACGGATCGTTATCGCCCTAAATTTAAACTCGATTATGTAGGAGGTAGTACAGGTGCAGCCGTTAATACAGGAGGGTATGGAACCGCCGCAGGTTTGGCAGGTGGATTGGAGATGTTATTTACCGATATTCTTGGCAACAACCAACTCTATGGAGGTTTAGCTCTCAATGGAACTATTCAGGATTTTGCAGGACAACTTTCTTACCTCAATCAAAAAAGAAGAATTGCGTGGGGAGTAGGCTTCTCACATATCCCATTTACCTCTGGATCAGTCAACTATGCAGGTTTTGATACCCTGTATAGCCAAGCAGGACCCCTACTAACCGAACGAGTAGAATACTATCTGCAACGCACTTTCGAAGATAAACTTAGCTTGTTTTCGTTTTTCCCTATTTCCTCCGTCAAACGAGTAGAACTTGGAGGCTCAGTGGCTATGTACAACAACCGTATTGATAGATATGATAATTATTACTATTTTAATGAACTCGTCTTACAAGAACGAGAAAAAGTAGCTTCCGGAGGAGGCTTTTGGGTACAAACACTCAATACCGCATTTGTTAGTGATAATTCTTTCTTTGGCGTCGCATCTCCACTACAAGGACATCGTTATCGAGTGGGATTTGAAAAATATTTTAGTGGGTTAAATATGCACTCCTTCTTGCTTGATTTTCGAAAATACTGGTACTTCCGTCCTGTTAATATCAGTATGCGAGGGATGCATTTCTCCCGATTTGGGAAAGACGCCGAAAACCTATTTCCGTTATTTGTAGGAAACCCAATTTGGGTACGTGGATATAACCCCAATAGTTTTAGGCAACGTACCGTTTTAGAAGCTAATGATTTGTCTATCAATCAATTGATTGGTACCAAATTGGCAATTGGGAACTTCGAAATTCGATTACCTTTCACTGGACCCAAGCGATTATCCCTCATCAAATCTCGTTTCTTACTCACCGAATTTGCCTTTTTCGTAGATGGTGGAGTTGCATGGTTCAATCTCGAAGATTTCAAATTAGAAGAAGGCTTTACCAATGGTTTTGGGGTCAAACCCCGACCTGTATTTAGTACAGGAGCTTCTCTACGTGTCAATGTGTTAGGCGCATTAGTACTAGAACCTTATTATGCTATTCCGCTTCAAAAACGAACCACAGGAAGCTTTGGGTTGAATATATTGCCAGGTTGGTAATTTGTTTTTTTCTGGGCGTGCCCCCATTTCTCCATAGCAAAGGGTTTAAACCCCTTGCTATGGAGAAATGGGGTCGGGCTATTCGTTTGTAGTTGCCTCATAGCTGCCTGTTCCGCATAGTACTAGCGGTGTCTTCCGCTGTCAGCCCCGCTAGTCCTTGCTTCACAAGCCATCTATTTCGGCAAGCTACCACTACTATCCCTCACGCAATTCCCCTCACTTACCTAATCTGCTTCCAAACCTCATCAATATCTTTTCGCTTTAAGCCCAAATCTATTAACAAAGAGCGGTCTTGTATCAAATCTTGTTTAAAAGCTTGCTCTGTATCATAAAAATGACGACAAGCTATATAAATATCTAAGGCTTTTCTCGTCTCTCCAGTCAATAGAAGAACATGCCCCAAATTCACGCCTGCAATCTCTTTCTCACCTAAATCAATGGCTTTTTCAAATAAGGTTTTAGCTTTTTCAAAATGACCATTTGTCATCATTACAAACCCTTTATCATTATAAGGTAAAGCCCACGTTGGTTCAATGACTATTGCCTTGTCAAAACAATCTACTGCTTGTACCACATTGCCCATTTGTGCATATACATTACCCAAACCATTCCAAGCCTCTTCTAATTGATCATCGATTTGCAAGGCTTTCTCAAACGCCTGAATGGCCTGTTGCCATTTTCCTTGATCGGTGAATAAAAAGCCCTTGCCTTGCCAAGCAATTGCAGAATTTGGGTTTGATTCTAATAATTGATCAAGATATTGGTTCGCTTTTTTTAGTCGGTTTTGCTGAGTAGCGATCAAATTTAAGTTATATAATGCATCTTCGCCTTGGGGATTTATAGACAAAGCCTTTTCATAGCATTTTCGCGCTTTTGATATTTCCAGTTCACTCGCATACATACTGCCTAGGTTGAGCCAGCCCGAATAATCTTCAGGAGCAAACTCAGTATATAGTTCGTAATAGTGAAGGGCTTTCGAAATATCATCTAGAGCATTGTAACAATTACCGATGTTAAATAAACTAACAGCATTTTCTGGATTGAGGGAGAGTGCTTGGTGATTTGCTTCTAAGGAAGCTTCAATATTTTGTTGTTTGGCTAGTATTAGTGCTTTGCGATTCCAACATCTGAAATCAGTAGGATAAAGCTCTATGGCTTTATTCACATTTGTTAAGGCCTTATCTAATGCTTCTTGTTCGATCTGATAATCAATTAAAGCCATCCATTCATCGACACTACTAGGAGTATGTGTTGGATCAAAAGGAGTATTCATATAGTTGTATTATTTATTTTTCTTCTTTACTAAGACTTGCCATATAGTATGGCCCGTAACTGCACTAAAGCCACCCATAAGCGCACCAATGATGCCTGTTACTAGTACTAATTGCCAAGCAGCAGATAATTGAAAAAGTTGTGCCATTCTACTACTCATGACACTGTTGTTTTGTAGATCAAGAAATAATGCATAACCTGTCCATAACAGAAAGATGCCTATAAAACCTACCAGAAATGACCTAATGCTGCCGAGGTGAAAGGCAAACCCAATGACTAATGTAGTTAAAACAATAGCTGCCCAAGAAAGATAGATAGAGCTAACATAACCTACCATAATAATTAGGAGGAGGGGGAGGATAAATTTTTTGATCATAATACTACATGATGGTGTGCTGTAAAGGTAATGAATATTCTGATAAACGGTTGAACGATTTGCGGTTAAACGGTTGAACGATTTGCGGTTAAACGGTTAAACGGTTGAACGTTAACTACAATGTGAAAATAATGCGTAACGCTCATTCAGTCATTCGCTCATTCACTAATTCAGTCATTGTATCGCGTGAAGGATAGTAGCGGTAGCTTGGCGAAACAGCCGCTTTTGTGAAGCAATGACTAGCAGGGCTGACAGCGGAAGACACTGCTAGGCATCTGCTGAACTAGCGGGTGTGAGACAACTACAAGCGGATAGCCTGACCAAGCCGCAGTGCTGCCATCCGTTTAGTTCATGCGAAGACGCATGAACGGGCAGATGGGAGTATTGCGGCTTGGGCACGCCAAGAAGAATGTGAAAATAAATTGCAGGCATAAAGAAGTGCTTTTGTTTTTGTAAATTTGCTCTTACATTGCTAGTTTGATGAAGTATATGTAAGATCCCATGAAAAAAATAGAAGAATTATATCACTTGATTCAAAGCATGAGTCAAGCCGAAAAAAGGTATTTTAAACTTTATTCTCAAAAGTACAAGAAAGGGAATAAAAGTAACACCATTCTATTATTCGAGTTGCTTGATAAACAAAAGGATTTTGATCTTTTAATTTTGAAACGCAAGCTTGAAAAAATAGGCGTTTCACCTTCTCTTCGAAACTATTTGTACAACCAAATATTACAATGTTTAAGCGACTTTTTTTCAAAAAATGAAACAGAGTTTGAAATTCGTCAAATGCTGATACAAGCGCAGATTTTGACGACTAAAATGCTGTATGATCAAGCAAAAAAAATATTACTTAAAGCAAAAAAAATTGCCTACGAATATAATTTTAGTTTTCTAAGTGTAGAAATAAGTCGCAATCTATTTTATAATGAACGGCTGCTATTAGGGAGTGATCGAAAAGCGCAATTGCCTTTTTTTGAGGAAGTTCAAAAAGGACTCAAAACCGAGTTGGTCGTTTATGATACCATTCATAAATATGATGAATTACAAAATTTGACCTTTGAGTATTATGATGGAAGTATGGATACAGATACTTTCTGGAAAGCTGAAGAGGAAATTATTACCTATTTACGAGAGCTACCTATTACTGATAATTTGATTGCAGAAATTAATAAAAACTTGTGTTATAGCCATTACTACTCTCATATTGGTGATCATGAGTCCAATGTGGAAGTTTGTTTTAAGAATTTAGAATTTTTACAACGATTAAAATCGGAAGGTAGGGTCATAAAGCATTGGACATATATCAATGTATTGATCCATCTCATTCAGCCCTTATTTATTGTCGGAAGAATAGAAGAGTGTTATGAATATCTAAATGAGCTTGAGAAGCATATCATCGAACATTCTGAGGGGAATGAGCATGTACGGTTTTATTATACTTATGCTGCCCTTTTTACGGATGTTTCTTATGCAGAAGGAAAATTTGAGCCAATTTGTAAATTAGCGGCAACGTTTAAAGAACAATATTTAGATCGACAAAATACAGCCATCTTATCTATTCGTTATCATCTATTTACCCAATTTATTTATAGTCATTTTTTATTGGGTGTTGATGATGAAGTTATTTTGTGGATTGAAGAAATGGAACAACTTCCTACTTTGATAGGACACGATTATGTTAAACAACAGGTGCGTATTATCCATTTATTGGTACACTATAAATTGGGAAACTATCAATTTGTTGATAATTTAGCTAACCGATACGTCCGACAAACAGTAGATTTAAAAGAAAAGAACTTTTTGCAGTTTATTAGAAGCGTATACCGATTTATTTTGAAGCATTTTACTTATGAACCAATAACCAAAAAAGATAAACAAAAACTGCTCAATAAGTTTACAGAAAAGTTGAAAGAGGATTTTGCAGAACTCCATGTAAAGGATAATAAATACAAAGATTTTGAAGAGTTGTTGGAGAGGTGGGTAGCTTAATAAAAAAGGACAATAATAGTTGCCTATCATTGTCCTTACTTTGAGAGAAATAGTACCAATATTTCTCTATATAGCCGTAATTACTAGTTTATTCTTCTAATTAGTGAAACCTAAATAACACATTGATTTTCAATAAGTATTACTATGTGTATCACGATATTTCAAAGGTAAAAAGAGTAATCCAGCTAATTCAAACATAAATTTTGCATTTTTTCAAGATTAAAAGGTGTTTTTTTTAATGTAAGTGTCTGATTATTAATTAGTTAGTGCTGATTTTTCTTTAGAGTTAAGTGACTTTTTTTGACACTTAAATGTTGATATATTTTTTATTTCAACCTTTGTAATTGCCAGTTTTCCTCCACTTTGTCCGCATTTTCCAGAAAATATAATTCATAATATTCACCATCCGCCCAGCTACTCAATTGAGAATCATAGTTTTGACTACTCGGATTACCCAATTGCCCCCCAGGATTATTTCCCCAAGCTTTCGGACCATCAGGAGTCATTTCTACAATCATTCGCCAAGAAGGACCATGTGTACCACTCATTGCATTTAGAATGCCTCGATTTCCACCAATAGCGACATCAGTACGACTAAAAGCGGGTAGGCGAGCAAGATGGTTAATTTGAGTTTTGCGAAAGCTCAACCAGTCAAGTGGTTTGTCGCCCAGTTCCTTCTTTTTCTTGGCAACTGTTTGCAGTGTTTTTTGGAAAGATTGAATCACCAAATCAGTCAAGGTTTCTTTCTTATCACTAGTAGCCAACACATCAAAAAATGGACTTTGAGCTTCCTGTCGCATCAATTCAACTGTTTCAAATTTGTTGGGATAAATAACAGCGGCCTCTTTTTTGGCAGTACTAAACTCATCCCATAAAGAACGATAGAAATTGAGCCACCAAATTTCAAAAATAGTAGGAGCTTGGGCATACGTCTCATACATAAAATCCCATTTTTGAAGCAACTGAATCGTTTCTTTCGCTTCTTGATCCCAAGCCGTATTTTTTTCCAATAAAGGAAGCATCACTTCCAATGCCTCTTTTGCATGTAAGCCAAAATTGTCGGTTTGTAGAGCTTGCATGTCTTCAACCGTAATGTCATTCATGCGCTCCAATTCCTGATTCAGGCGTCTATTTCTATAATGCTCAAACCGCCCATTATAGCCATAAGGATAAGCCTCATCGGTAGGGTGTTGGTTGGCAGAACTCACAAAGCCACGTGGCGGATTAAGTACGCGTGGATTATGGGTACTCGGAATATATCCTTGCCAATCATCTGCCCGAATAGTTCCATCTCTTACAATACGTCCTTCTTCCCCATTACGTAATGGAAACTTTCCCTGTTGACAAATGGCTATATCTCCTGTTCGATCTATAAAGGCAAAGTTTTGTCCAGGGCATTCATAATAATCCAAAGCCTTCAAATAATCAGAATGGTTTTTAGCGCGATTCAAATAATAAAAAGCCAAGATGTCATTTGACGCATCATGCCCTTTCCATTTTAGGGCCAAATGTTGGTGAGATTTTGCTCGCTGGCTACTCGTATCTTCGTATACGACAGGTCCGTGATGCGTAAAGGTGATCGTCTCTTCTATATCAGGAGCATCTTTAATTTCATAAATTTCTTGTCTCTTGGTCGTAGGCTCCCATTGTCCATCCAATAAATAAAAATCCTTTTTCTCGTCTTTAAATGTTACCCGATACCAATCCATCACATCCCGTCCAGCATTGGTCACCCCCCAGCTAATGTCCTCATTAAAACCAATAATAACGCCTGGTGCGCCAGGTATGGTAACACCATAAACATTGATGCCAGGCGCATGAAGCTGCACTTCATACCAAATAGAAGGTAGGTTGAGTTCAAGATGCGGATCATTACATAAAATAGGGTTGCCATTTTTCGTTTTTGAACCACTCACCGCCCAGTTATTACTCCCATTATACGGATGCGGTTTTTCCAATAATGGAAAGGAATACAATTGGGCTTGATCTACCGAATCCTCCACTAGAGTAGGGGGAGTAGCTCTAAAATCCCACTCTTTACTACTTGGAATAATAGGCGATTGCTCACTAGGATAAGTAGGGAATAATTGTTCAATTAGCTTTGGGTCAAATAACTTTTTCAAATTGCTCATTTCTACATCACTCTCACGAGCAGCCAAACTTTTGGTCATATACTTCATTAGAAGTGCTGCATTCAAGGCTTCCCATTCTTCAGGAGCATATCCAAGCAACTTAAATTCGATGGGATAATCAGCAGGCTTCAAGTTCTTAATATAAGCATTTACCCCCTTTACAAATGCAGAAACCACCTTATTCGAAATCTTGTCTTTTTCGGCTACCTCTACTGTTTTTTCTGCGGCGTACAATAAGCCCAAACGACGATTGGTTTGGTCTATTGGCAAGGCACGTTTCCCAATAACCTCCGACAATTTTCCTGCCGCTGCCCGACGAATAAAATCCATTTGCCAAAGTCGATGAGAGGCACACACATAACCCTGTGCAACATATAAATCATGCTCCGTTTCTGCAAATATATGTGGAACCATTCGCTCATCATAAATCACCTTCACAGGATAATCATTGCCACTAATATTTATTTCTTCTGCTACCTTTTCCTCTCCCTTTGTCGTCTGCCATACGCCATGAAAAGGACTCACAAAAGGACCCAATGCTGGTAAACTCGCAGCAGGACTATCCGCTATCAAACTCCCTACAAATGGCAATTTTCCAATCGGAAATTGTAACAGGCAAAATAAAATACCTGTCAATAGACTAGAAATAATCAATTTAAAGGCTCGCATAATGATAATTAATTATTTTTTTAAATCCCTCAATCCCACAGTCCCTCAATCCTTCCCTCTACGCCTCCTTATTTTCTTCCTTCAATTCCTTCACCACTCCATTCTCATACACCTCAATTAGTTTAATTTTTCCATCTGCGTGATACCGCTTCCAATCACCATGCTTCTGGCCCAAGTCATTATACTGTCCCTCCATCATACTGTTCCCATTGTCATGCCATTCCTTATAATCTCCCGTTGGCACTCCATTTATAAACTGAGTAATCTTCCACTGTTGTCCATTCGGATACCATGTTTTATAATCCTTATCCCTAGCTCCATCTACATAAGTCGCCTCCGATTTCAGTTGCCCATTTTCATACCATTCCTGATGTATACCATGCTCTGAACCATCCTTATAATAATACGCTCCCGTTTTTTGTCCATTCGGATACCAGAACAACCATACCCCATGTTTTCGATCATTTTTATAAAAGCCCAACGAGCGTTTTTCTCCCGTATAATGAAAGCCCTCTTGATAGACCAAATCAGGACGATCTTTCACCGAATACTTCTTCAGCTTCCAACTCATCGTTATAGGAGGTTCTATAATCAAAATACTATCTTCCTCAAATGCTACTGACCGATAACTAACTTGTTTAGCAGATTTTGCAGAAGTAGCTTTTTTAATTTCTTGGCTATTCGTTGTTGCTGCCTTCGTTTTATCCTCCGAAGAGGTAGAACATGCTGCAAAACTCCACAAACAACTTAGTATAAGGATGGTTTTGATAAATTGCACAAATGTAAATTTGAAATTTTAAAAAATATTTTGGACGTGCCCCCATTTTTGCCAATCAAGCTGTTAGGTTTTGCCAAGCTGACAGGTTGATTGGCAAAAATGGGGTCGGGCTATCCGTTTGTAGTTGGCTCGTAGAAAAGCTGTTCGGCTAATACGTCTAGCAGTGTCTTCCGCTGTCAGCCCTGCTAGTCGTGCCTCACTAGCTTTCTATTTCACCAAGCTACCACTTCTATCCCTCACGCAAGACAATGACTGGATGAGCGAATGACTGAATGATTGAATGAGCGTTACGCGCCTATTTTTTAGCTATCATCCTCCTACAATTCATCGCACCTCGCACTTCGTACAAAAAAACGTCAATCGTTCAACCGTTCAACCGTCAGACGCAAATCAGCTACGTAAACCAACATATGTTCCCTAAAACTAAAAAAATCCAAGCGTAAAGGCTTTGAATAATTCTCTTTTTGGATACGTGCCTCAAAATGTCCTGTAAAATTACAAGAATCATTTAAATGAAACGACTCCAAACGAAGTTGATTTCTAAAAGATAATCCTTTTTGGGTATACCACTTATACATAGCTTCTTTAGCCGACCAGCAAAGCGTCAAATAGGCAATTTCCAAAGTTGGAAAACAAGCACGTCCTAAATCATATTCTTCAGGAGCTAAAAACTTGTGCTGAATACGCTTCAACTTACTACTGGCGATTTCTATATCCACACCCACTGCCATAGTTGTATGTAAGTAAACAACGACTAGTTCCTTACTGTGACTGATAGAAATAGAGGAGTTAATTTGGGGGATATATGGCGCGCCTGTCTCCGTATACTGAATGTCAAAATCAGTATGTCCCATCTGATGAGCAAATAAGAGGCGACATGCTAAGTATTCCTTCTTTCGTCGTTCATTTTTAAAGTTACCTATTTCTTCCAACCAACTAGTAGTAGCCATTGATTGCAATTCAATCAACGATTCACTTAATTCCCAGCAAAGTAAAGTGCCATTTTGTGGACTTGTAGGTAAAGTTATAAAAGGCATGGCGTTAAATTTTCAAGAACAAGAACAGAAATGGAAAAATACATAGTGAAAATAGTTTTAAGACAGCCAAGTTTTGTATATTTAGGCAAATTAAAATAAATGAATCCCTAACTAGACGAAGACTACTTTCAAGCTAATCAAGGCGTGAAACGTAGGCATAACCTCAAGCTACGGCGAGGCTTCACAAGACAGAGTAGCTTGAAAAGAGACGAGTAAAGTTGTGGATTGATTTTTTTAACTTGCCTTTGCAGACCTTTCAGATGTTTATAACCACAATGCGAAACCCATGACCATAGATAGAGAAGATAATATAAAATTACAACAAGAAAAGGAATACAAAGAGAAACATAAATATTGTAGTGAACTATTACAATCGGGCGAGTTTCTCAAAGCTGAAACAATAGCAATTGAACTATACGAAATGGCACAGAGAAATTGGAATAAAAGCCAAATTTGTCATAGTGAAGTTATTCTAGGAGTCGTAGCAAGATTATTAGGGCAGTTTGAAAAGTGTAAACGACATTTTATTGAAGCAATTCGTTTGGCTGATGAACTGAAAGAGCCTAAAATATATAGTTTTGTTTATAAAGAAGTCGCCAAATATTACTTCTCTAAAGGAAACTGGGATCAAGCACTAAAACATGGTTATTGGGCATTGGAGTATGCAGAAAAGTATACCAATAAAGCTACTGAATTTGATATTATTCATACAATTGCGGGTATTTATTTCGAAAGTGGAAATGATTTAAAAGCTAAAGAGTATTTTAGTAAAGCTTCTGATATCGCTTATAAAGGAAATAATCCTACTCATATTTTACTCATTACTCAAAATCAAGGCTATGTTTATATGCTTTCTAAGGAGTATGAAAAGGCAATTGAATCTTATGAAAGAGGGCTAAAGAAACAAAAAGAATTGGATATGCCATTAAAGTCAATGGCAAATGGACTATTAGGTATGGCTGATGCCTATTTAGAATTAGGAGATGTCGAAAAAGCAGGAGCATATGGAGAGGAAGCTTTAGAGGCAGCTTTAGAAGCTGCTTCAGAAAGAGGAGAAAACCAAGAATTATTAGATGTCTATGATTTTATGATTAATTATTATGAAGCCAAAGAAAATTATAAAGAAGCACTCAAGTTTTCTAAAAAATACTATGAACTAGATAAAAAACTATTTAAACAAAACAATACGACCAAGTTAGAGGAAATGGTGGCGCGCTACGAAATGGAAAAGAAAGAGAAAGAATCCATCATCTATGAACTAAAAGCATTGCGGGCACAAATCAACCCACACTTTATTTTCAATGCACTAAGCGCAATACAGGCTTTTATTTGGAAAGCAGATAACAAAGTTGCCGTAGATTATTTAGGTCGTTTTGCACGACTCATTCGTCAAATTCTTGATTATTCCGAAGAGCATTTTATTACACTTGATAATGAAATCGATTTCATAACGAATTATCTCATTATCGAACAAATGAGATTTAAAGATATTCTGACATATGAAATCAATATTGATCCTCAAATTGATACCAGCTTTTTGAATATGCCACCTATGGTATTGCAGCCTTATATCGAAAATGCCATTAAACATGGTATTGGCGACCTTGAAGAAATGCACATTACTATTAATATAGGCTTTAGTGATAATGTAGAGAAAACCCTTACTTGCACCATTGAAGATAATGGCATTGGAAGAGAACGAGCGGGTAAAATCAAAAAAGAGAGAGATCAAGCTCTTGATTATAAATATGAATCAAAAGGAACAAAGGTAACCAATAACCTACTACATGCACTTACCGCAAAACTAGGCTTGAAAATTAATGTGAAAATTTCAGATCTAGTGGATGCACATAATCAAGCAGCAGGAACTCATGTAGAGCTGACACTACCTTATAAAACCCTTAAAGACCTAGAGAAACATACTACTTAAATATGTTAGCTAATCAACAATTAAAAATCGTCCTAGCCTCTAAATCGCCTCGTCGTCAACAGTTGTTGCGAGAAGCAGGTATCAATTTTCGACTCTTTACGAAAGAGGTTGAAGAAACGTATCCAGCAGATTTACCGAGTCATCAAGTAGCCGAATTCCTTGCTCGCAAAAAAGGTAACGCGATCATAGATCATGTTGAAGCCGATGAAATCGCAATTACTGCCGATACCATTGTACTATTAGGGCAAGAAATTATGGGAAAACCCAAAGATGAAGCTCAAGCATTTGACTTTATTAGTCGCCTCTCTGATACTGTACATGAAGTAATTACAGGCATCGCTCTGCAAACTCCCCTTAAACAACATTCCTTTAGTGTATCCACAAAAGTGTTTTTCCGTAAACTCTCCGACGAAGAAATACGTTTCTATATCGAACAGTATAAACCTTATGACAAAGCGGGCAGCTACGCCATCCAAGAATGGATAGGAATGGTAGGTATCTATAAAATAGAGGGCTGCTATTTCAATGTGATGGGCTTACCACTTTTCGAACTTTATAAAGAACTGCAAGCTTTTATTCGTTAATTGGAGTATGAAAATTTCTCCGTATCTTTGCACTTTATTCACCACCATTTTCTAACAATTGATGGTCTTATTAGGCTCAATTGATACACCTGTTTATGAAAGCACTATTCGCAACTATTACACTTATTGTTACCATGAGTATGGGTCTCTTCGCCCAAAACCCAGGAGACGAAATACTCAAACAAGCTAATAACTACTATAATATTCAGGCACTAGATATAGCCATCGAACTATACCGAGATGTACTCCTTGTAGATAATTCACTCGAAGCCAAAACAAAATTAGCTGATAGTTATCGCCTTAATTATCAATACGAAAAAGCAGAGTACTGGTATCGCATCTTACTCAATGAAACAGAACTAGAACCTAAGCAACAACTGCATTTTGCACAGGTATTACAAAGTTTGGGTAAATATGAGGAATCTAAAAAGTATTTTCTAGAGTATGGTAAAACAGATCCTTGGGGAAATACACTCGCAAAAGGAATTGATGCCAGAGAAATGCTAGAAAATACGAATAACAATTTTTCCATCAATTTACTAGCGGTTAATTCAACTGGCTCCGATTTTTGTGGACAATCCTATGGCAAAGGAATCGTATTTTGTAGTAATGGTGATTTTTCTTCAGAAGAAAAAATGAGAAGCCCAAAAAATCCTTCCAAACGCTCTTTTGTAAGTGTATACTACACCGAAAAAGATGAAACAGGTGTACAACTCCTACCCACTAAAATAAAAGGCAAAATCAATAGCCAATTTAATGATGGACCGATCTGTTTTACCAATGGTGGTAGTAAAGCCATCTTTACACGTAATGCCTTTTTCAATGGTAAAAAAATGGTAAGTACGGATGGAACACTTACCCTCAGTATTTATGAAGCCGAACTTACCGAAGATGGTAAATGGGAAAATATAGTGCCTTTTACCCACAATAGTCGTGAATTTTCAGTAGCACATCCTAGCCTCTCCCTCGATGGAAATACCCTTTATTTTGCCTCTAATATGCCAGGCGGAAAAGGAGGAATGGATATTTATATGTGTAGTAAAATCGATACCATTTGGAGCCGCCCTATTAACTTAGAAGAAATCAATACCCCAGGAAATGAGGTTTTCCCAACCATCCATTCAGATAATACCCTTTACTTTTCTTCCAATGGACAAGCAGGTTTAGGAGGTTTAGATATTTATTCAAGCCGTAGAGTAGGAGGGAAGTGGAAAAAACCCAAAAATCTCGGCGTGCCACTCAATTCCAATTACGATGATTTTGGAGTAATTATGAGAGATGATAAAACAGCAGGTTTTTTCTCCTCTAACCGCCCTGGTGGAGTTGGCTCAGATGATGTGTACTATTTCAGCCTCAAAGATGGAAAAGGTGATGAT
The DNA here is from genome assembly GCA_020631245.1 of Bacteroidota bacterium. Taxonomy (GTDB): domain Bacteria; phylum Bacteroidota; class Bacteroidia; order Chitinophagales; family UBA2359; genus JAHDHP01. Next base: position 22,397 of record JAHDHP010000022.1, read on the forward strand.
GTGGTCAGTATTGCAGAAGTTAGTGGAAAGTGGACGAGTAATCTCGAAACCACAGATATGACCTTGAATGATCGCTTAGGAATGAGTAAAGTCTATTTTAATCCAGGTGATTTTGAAATCCTTCCAGAAGCAAAACAAGAATTAGATAAAATAGCACTCTTCCTACAAAAGAATCCAGCAATGGGTGTTTCCCTCAATGCACATACTTCTTCAAAAGGAGATGATTATGTGAATGAAAAAATTAGTATGCAAAGGGCAGAGGCTGCTAAAACATATTTAACAACTAAAGAAATTGATCCCGACCGGATTCAAACGATGGGTTGGGGAGAAAATAAATTACTCAACAAATGCCAAAATGGAGTAGATTGCCCCAATGAGTTACATGAAATTAATGAGCGATTGGTAGTAAAATTAAGTGCTTCCGAGCCAGTGAATATGGATAGACTTATTTTCCCAGTAGTAACTAGTGTAGCGGTTCAGCCTCCTACACCTAACCCTACTGCCAATCAAGGAAAAGGTAAGTTGAAAAAGGTCAAAGAAATGATATCTCCAGTAGATGAAACCACTTCTCGTAAAACCATTGTGCTTCGACCAGCCGACCGTTTTGATGGTAGTGATTTCATGGAAATGGAAAATGATACCGTATTTTTAGATGAAGTCTCTTTCAAATATCGTGTATTTATCGGCCCATATGACCAAGTAAGCAATGATATCTTCTACAACTTTGCAGAACTTAATACCGAAACAAAAAAGAAATATACAGACAAAGGAGGTTTTGTTATTCTAGGACCTTATGATACCATCGAGGAAGCAGAACGCTTTCAAGTATTAGCCAAAGAAAGGGGAGCTAAAAAGCCCAAAATCAATGTCTACCACAATGATATAAAAGTCGATTTAAGTACCAAGCGTCTCAAACGTCTTGGGGTTTTTTAGATTTAAGTATAGGTAAGTACATGGACTATGGACTCCCTACAAGTATTAGAAGGCTGTGACATCGAACTCACCTACAAAAAAGGCGTTTTCAAAGGCAGTACCAATGATCGTGATTGTACTAACCAATGGGGGAAAGCAGCCTACACAACTACTAAAGTAGTTATTGATCCTAAAAAAATGATTAGCTGGGATCAAGGCTGGAACGAAGAAGGAAAACAAGTATGGGGAGCCGAGAAAGGCGGTTATATTTTTATAAAAGAAGACCATTAAGTCCTGAAAGGACGCCATTCAAAAGCATAGGACATCGTCCTATGAGCATAGGACATCGTCCTATGAAAATAGAAAGGACGCCATTCAAAAGCATAGGAC
>JAHDHP010000022.1:23798-26293 GCA_020631245.1 Bacteroidota bacterium
ATCGTCCTATGAAAAAACGATTACAATGTATACAATATTCTACGAATCCCCCCTCGGCATCCTCCAAATAACCACCACCGAAACCGACCTCCAAAGCTTAAAGTTCTTCGAAGAAGAACAATCGTCGCACCTCGCACTTCGCACCTCGCACGATAATATCCCCATTATCAATACAACGATTCTCCAACTCCAAGCCTACTTCAACAAAGAATTAAAAACCTTTGATCTGCCGCTTGCTCCCATCGGAACCCCCTTCCAAAAACAAGTATGGCAAGCCCTCCTTGAAATCCCCTTTGGGCGAACAGTCACATACAAGCACATTGCCCAAAAAGTAGGTAAGCCCAAAGGCAGCCAAGCCGTAGGCAATGCCAATGGTAAAAATCCCATTGCCATTATCATTCCTTGCCACCGTGTGATTGGTGCCGATGGATCACTCACAGGCTACGCAGGTGGTCTAGACCGCAAACAATGGTTATTAGATTTGGAGCGACCCTACAAACAAGGCACTTTTGCATTTTAAGACCGTCTCTTAACCTTTCATTAACATACATTGACCTTTCATTAACCCATTCCCGCCCACTTTTAGTAGAACTTTGATGCATTAATAAAACACAATGCATATGAAAACAATACTAACAATAGTGGTACTTATTCTTACGACAAGCCTTTCTTTTAGCCAATCAATAGAGGATGTACTTTCACAAAAAAAGATGCGCAAAGATTTAGCACTCTTTAAAAGCATTCGAGAAACGGCAAATTCGGGCTTATATACCTATCGAACACCCGCCCAAATAGACAGTATCTACCAATGGGCATTTGAGGAAATCAAACAACTAAAAACCCATAGAGATTTTCACAAGCTCATCACTTATCTAACCAATTACGAAGGCAGTTTACACAACGGCACTTATTGGTCAACGAAGCGATTGAAAGCACTAAAAAGTGAAAAAGAAGGATACTTCCCTTATCCCTTAAAAATCATAGAAGACAAAGTCCTATTAAATAGCAACAAGGCAGAAATACCACTAGGAACTGAAATCATATCCATCAACAGCCTTCCCCTAGAAGAAATTGTAAGGCAACTCGGTAAATACTACACTACAGACGGCTATAACCTAACAGGAAAAAAGGTGGGTATAAATAGGCATTTTAGCAAGTACTTTAGATACTATTATGGACCTTCTGATAACTTTGAAGTACGTTATAAAATCCCGAACTCCGACCAACTCCAACACACAACGCTAAAAAGTGTAGGCTACAAAGCCTATGAAAATAACTTTAAGAAAAGACATTCTTTAAAAACAGACAGGTTAACTTATGATAAATTAAAGAAAGGAGAAGACTACTATTTTCAAGAAGTAGATGCCCAAACTGCGATATTAACCATCAACACCTTTTCTTTAGGAAGTGAAAGCACAAAAAGCCATTTGAAATATAAAAATTTCCTAGACAGCATCTTTGTACAAGCAAACCAAAAAGACATTCAACATTTAATTGTAGATATTCGACACAATGGAGGAGGAAATCCGCCCAATGATATGATTACCTTATCTTACCTTGCTTCAACACCCCAAAAAGAAATTAAAGCCGCATGGGTCAGCTTCGTAGAATCAATTCCCCACTGGAAACACATAGACCTCGGCATTCCCTTTTTCCTAAAACCCATTGCCAAAAGCAAATTGAAAAAATACCTCAAACAAGAGCTGCCTATCATCAAAGATAATCGTCGCTACTATAAAGATGCAAAAGAATATCCCCCCAATGACAATGCCTTTAAAGGACAAGTATACCTACTTGTAAGCCCCTATGTTGCTTCTGCCAGCTCTCTATTTGCTGCCTCAGTCGCTTCCAATACCAATGCCATTATTATTGGTGAAGAAACCAGTGGCGGTTATTATGAGCACAACGGTGCTTTCTCCGTAGAATACGTCCTCCCCAAATCAAAAATTACGACCCTGTTTTCAGTCGTTAATCTCACCCAAGATGTTGTTGAAAAAGAAAATCAAGTCAAGGGAAGGGGAGTCATGCCCACCCACAAAGTAGAACAATCATTCGAGGATTTTATAGAAAATAAAGATACCCAATTGAACTTTACTTTGGACTTGATAAGTAAGTGAAGATGAAAAAATAAGTTATTTATTCTTCTGCACTAAGGAATAGAAAGGCACATGCCTTTTTCACTTCCTTAAAAAAGCAATGAGGTACTTATGTCTTTTCTATGGACTAAAAATCTGACTCCTGACCCCTGAAGCTTATCACTAATTCTCATACCTTATCCAAGAATGACCAATACGCCCTGAATTGTTTTGAAAGAGATTGAAATCAGCCACAGTAATCGCCCGATCCATATTCGCATCACTTCCAAGATAAGTATTAATAGAGGAGCTATGTTGACGATATAGATTGAAGTCATCCACCAGAATATACCCATCTCCATTAAAGTCACCCGCAGGAAGCGCGTAGGACCCATTACTGACTGGTTCGAGGGCATTTTC
>JAHDHP010000023.1 GCA_020631245.1 Bacteroidota bacterium
CATGATTGGGTGATTGGGTGATTGGGTGATTGGGTGATTGGGTGATTGGGTGATTACACAAGAAAAATCTTTTCAAGTGTAGAAACAAATTTTTTGCAAAAAAAACAAATTACCATTTCCGCGTAACGCCTATCCAATCATACAGTCATTCCGTCATCCAATCATTGTTTTTGCGTGAGGGATAGAGGCGGAAGCTTGGCGAAGTGGAAACAGTGTGACGCTTCAACTAGCAGGGCTGACGGCAGGAAGACACTGCTAGGTGTTTAGCGGAACCTGTTTTCTACGAGGCAACTATTAGCCGAAAGCCCGACCAAGCCGCAGTGCTGCCATCCGTTTAGTTTATGCGTCTTCGCATAAACGGGCGGGTGGTGGCATTGCGGCTTGGGCACGCCCAAATAATTTGTACAAAGGTAAAAAAGATCACATGAAAATATTAATTGTTGCAGCGACTAAATTTGAGTTGCCTTATTTATTGAAGGATATACCTGAAGATATTATTGAATCGGATGGTGATTCGGTGCATTTTCCTGGCGAAAAACGACAGGTTGATGTATTAATAACGGGTGTGGGGATGCATCAAATGGCTTTTCATTTGGGGGAGCTATTTGCAACCGAAAATTATGACTTGGCTATAAATGCGGGTGTGGGGGGGAGTTTTTCGAAAAAGTGGAAATTAGGAGATGTGGTCAGTGTACAGTCGGAAATTGTGGGTGATATGGGAGCAGAAGATGGTGATTCTTTTTTACCTGTCCGACAAATGAATTTTGTTGATCCGAATGTTTATCCTTACCAAGAGGGATTATTGATTAATCCGCATCTTCTTAGCCAATATATGGCATTGAAAGACTTGCCTTATGTAAAAGGGGTGACGGTAAATAGGGTAAGTGGTAATGAACGAACGGTCGCTACATTGAAAAAGCATTTTTCACCTGATGTCGAAAGCATGGAGGGGGCTGCTTTCTTTTATGCTTGTTTATTTGCTAATGTTCCCTTTTATCAATTGCGGGGTATTTCAAATTATGTGGGCGAGCGAGATCGATCAAAATGGGATATTCCGTTGGCGATAAAGCAACTAAATGCAAAATTGGCTGAATTGTTGGCAGAATTTGAGTGATGCTCAAACATTCCATCTAATTGATGTGTTTCTTAATTGCTAAAACGTACTGACCTATGCAACTGAGTCTTGGATTTTCTCCTTGTCCTAATGATACTTTTATATTTGATGCCTTGATTCACCAAAAAGTGGATACAGAAGGCTTGTCCTTTGATTTGAAAATTGCTGATGTAGAAGAACTCAATCGCTTGGCTTTTGAAGGTGCTTTGGATATTACTAAATTGAGTTATCATGCGCTAGGACATGTTTTACCGACTTATATACTATTGAATAGCGGTAGTGCTTTGGGTAATAATTGTGGTCCTTTGTTGATTGGCACTCATGCTTGGGAACCTTCTGCTATTGATGAGGCGACAATTGCTATTCCTGGAAAATATACAACTGCTAATTTTTTATTGGGTTTGGCTTTTCCAAATGCGACGAAACGTAAAGAGTTGCTTTTTTCTGAAATTGAGGGGGCGGTGTTGGCGGAAACAGTCGATTTGGGTTTGATAATTCATGAGAATCGCTTTACGTATCAGGAACGTGGTTTGGTAAAAATTATTGACTTGGGGGAGTATTGGGAATCTACAACTCAATTACCGATTCCACTAGGAGGCATAGTGATTAAACGGGCGTTTCCCTTAGAATTGCAACAAAAAGTAGATCGTGTGCTCAGTCGAAGTGTCACTTATGCTCTTGCTAATCCTTCGGGAACCTTGGGGTATGTAAAACAGTATGCCCAGGAAATGGAGGAGTCGGTGATGATGTCTCATATAAAGCTCTATGTGAATGATTTTACAGTGTCTTTAGGCAAGCTTGGACAAAAAGCAGTAAAACATTTATTTGATCGGGCAATAGATCTAAAATTGATACCGTTTTATGATGGCGATGTGATAGTGAAGCCCTTTTAATTTACAATCATATCTCATACATAACTATAAGACTAACATACCGAAAATTTAAAAGCCATCCTTGCCCTTTTTTGCCAATTGTTTATTAATTTTGGCATGTTTTTTACAATTATCAGGATTAAGTAAGTAAAACACCTAACCATTATCCCCATTGTAAACACATAAAATTTAATTCAAGCACGTAATCCTGACAAGACCCTTATCAATGAATCTTTCCAACATCTCGAAGATACTGGTGCCATGCACCTTTATTATATATTTTTTGCTTTTTTCCAGTGTAGCTAGTTTTGCAGATGAATCTACACCAACGTCAAAACAAAATGGACTTACCAATATTATAGACTTCTTTGCGAATGTCTATGAGAAGCAATTATTTAAGCCAGAACCCGCTAGTTTGGCTGCTTCACCGATAAAACAGCTTTTTACTACAGCTAGTCTACCTGAGCCTGCTCCAGAACTCATTTTGACGGAGTATACCCGTCAATTATACATTCCCACTCCTATCAGCGCGCAAATAAAAACACCTCCATTGAATATGGCGATGACTTATGCGGCTTATGCTGCAGCGAATGCTGTGAAGCTCAATGCGAATCGTTTATTGGAGCAGCATACTCGTGACGTATATTATGAAGCCAAACTCGATAAAAAGGATTTGGATTATACGGTGTTTAAGTATGCTTTAGCTGGTATGTACAATTTGAAAGCGCAAGGAAAAATTAGGGCTAATAACCACATTTTAACGGTTATTGACTATCGCAAACACTGTAATAAAAAACGGATGTATGTGGTAGATGTGAAACGCAAAAAATTGATTCACCATAGTTTGGTGGCACATGGTATGAAAACAGGTGTTGCCTATGCCAAACGATTTTCGAATAAACCAGAAACACATAAAACGAGTTTAGGTTTCTTTAGAGCTTCTAATACTTATCAAGGGCAGCACGGTTATTCGCTTCGCCTAGATGGTTTAGAATATGGATTTAATCATAAAGCTAGAGAACGTGCTATTGTTATTCATGGGGCGGAGTATGTGAGTCGTGAATTTATTCGCAGGCATGGACGTATTGGTCGTAGTTGGGGCTGCCCTTCTTTACCAATGGAAACGCATACGAGTATTATCAATACTATCCGAAATGGCTCCTTGATTTTTGCTTATTATGATGATCGAAACTATCTTTCCAATTCCAATAACTTAGATTTTACGAAAGCTGCGAAGCAGTATGTGAAAACGGGTATGTAGAGGTGAGTTTCAAAGGAGTCAGGTTTCAGGAGTCAGATTTTTTCTTGTGTGGTATAAGATTCTGATAATGCGGGAATGATTGTAACCCCTGCTTCTTCCATTTCTTTTATGGCTTTATCTACATCGCCAGCTTGTAAATTGACACCACGACAACCTTCCAATATAAGATGGGTTTTAAAACCTAGTTTCACCGCATCTAAGGCAGAAAATTTGACACAGTAGTCAGTGGCTAACCCCATGACATACACATCTGTCACCCCCTTCTCTTTGAGGAAATCTCCCAAACCTGTCGCTTTTCGATGCCCATTATCAAAAAAGCCACTATAACTATCTATTTTAGGATCGGTTCCTTTTACAAAAATGGTATCTATTTTATCCTTTTTCAATTCCGCTACTAGTTTTGCTCCTTCCGATTGTTGTACACAATGGACGGGCCATAGAATTTGAGGCAAGCCGTCTAAATCAATTATTTCTCCGATGTTTTTGGGAGGATGATTGGCCGCAAAGCTGCCATGATTTTGGGGGTGCCAGTCTTGTGTGGCTACCACTAGGTCAAATTCATTCATCTTTTTATTGGCAACCGCCACTACTTGATCACCTTCTGTTACTGCCAAAGCTCCTCCTGGAATAAAATCGTTTTGAATATCTATTAAAAGTAGTGCTTTCATGGTATTAATTTTTAGAGCTTAAATATGTAAATCCACCCAGTCCTACTTACTTATCAAGCAGGACTGTGGAGGATGCATACAGGTAATACGAACACCTGTTTTTTAACCATTTAATATTATTTTTGAACTCACCTCCTCCCCTTTTCTTAACCTATCTTTAATCATTGTTGTATGTGTATCTAATCCAGTTTGATAGTTAGTAAGAGTATGAAATAAGGCTGCTTGCTCTAATGATTTTTCACGCATTTCATGAATAGAAGGTTGCTCATATACGCATTTCCCTTTCCTAAAAATAGGACGTAATAAGTCGGTTCCTTTTGTAGGGTCAATATGGTGTTTTTGCTGATCTTTAAAATCAATATAAGACTCATCCAAGCCCTCCCATTCATCATACATTACATCAACTACAGGAACTCCATCCTCCTCCATACGTCGCACTTGCAAACACCCTGGATTAGATGTTTTTATCGCTTGTTCCGATAGCTTTATTTTATAATCCCACTCCCCTGTTTCTTGGCGAATTGCCGCTAATTTATATACACCACCCAATGCTGGTTGGTCGTAAGCAGTTGACAAGCGAGTACCTACTCCCCACACATTTATGGTCGCTCCTTTTTCTTTTAGGCTTTGGATACGATACTCGTCCAAGTCATTACTTGCCACAATTCGAGCATCTGAAAAACCAGCCTCATCCAATAACTTTCGAGCCTTCATACTCAAATCTGCCAAATCACCCGAATCCAATCGGATTCCAAGCATTTCATAGCCCTTTTCACGCAATTTTTTCCCTACTTGAATCGCCTTTTTTACTCCCTCTACCGTATCATACGTATCGACCAAAAAGATGCAATTATTCGGCATTGCTTCGGCATACATCTCAAAGGCTTGTAATTCTGTTTCATAACTCATCACCCAGCTATGCGCATGAGTTCCTTTTACAGGAACATCAAATAATTTGCCTGCCAATACATTCGAAGTAGCTGCACAACCACCCACATATGCCGCTCTACTGGCTGCCAAACCACCATCAATACCATGTGCCCGTCGCAATCCAAACTCAAGTACCGCTTCTCCTTTTGCAGCCATACAAATACGAGCTGCCTTTGTAGCAATTAATGTTTGAAAATTGACAATATTCAATAAGGCTGTTTCTAACAATTGACAAGCAAGTAGTTTTCCTTTAACTCTTACCATCGGCATATGAGGAAACACCACTGTCCCCTCCTCTACGGCATCTATATCGGCATCAAACCGAAAATCTCGTAAATAATCTAAAAATGCCGCTTCAAATAAAGGAGTCTGATCACTCCCCTTCAATGTTGCCAAATAAGCCAAGTCATCTTCACTAAATCGAAACTGTTCCACAAAATCAATCAAATAGTGTAAACCACAAGCTATAGTATAATTACCCTTAAAAGGTTGTTTACGAAAAAAATGATGAAAAACGACCTCTCGTTCGTGCATATCGTTTTTCCAATAACCATAAGCCATTGTTAGCTGATACAAATCAGTCAATAAACTCAAAGAACTTCCATACAATTGTTGCAATGCCATATTGTGTATTTTTTACACGAAGTATGATTAAAAAATAATCACAATCCTGTTTGTTGATTGTGATGCAATAAATCAATTTGCTTCTTTTCTCTAACTACTACAATTATACCAATGCAAAGATAAATAAAAAAGTTCGCTTAGTGTAAAAAATACACTATTTTATTTTTACATAAAAAAAGGAAGCTCATTATTGAACTCCCTTTACATTTAACTATCGAGATTTTTTTGGGCGTGCCCACCATTTGAGGGATTGAGGGAATGTGGGATTGAGTTTTATTTTTTTAGCCTTTTTGGGCGTGCCCTTCCACAGGTCTTCGGGTTTGTATACTAGAAAAATATTACCTCATATCAACCCAGTCCCTCCATCCTTCAATCCCTCAGACCCTGTTCCAGGTCGGGCTATCCACTTGTAGTTGTCTCACACCTACTTGTTCAGCATAGTCCTAGCAGTGTCTTCCGCTGTCAGCCCTGCTAGTCCTTGCTTCACAAAGTAGCTGTTTCGTCAAGCTACCGTTACTATCCCTCACGCAAGACAATGAATGACTGTGTGAATGGGCGAATGACTTCTAAGTTACTTGCATCCATCAGTTTGCCTGTTGGTTTGCCTACGAGGTCATCATTCCTAATTCCTTGGTCTGCTTCAAAAATAGCTTCTAGATAAGCTTTGTGTTGTTCGGGTGTTTGGAGTTCTTTTATTTGGGAGCTAAGTGGATCATTGATGTCATTTTGGAAATTGGTTTGGCTAGAGCAACTAAACAAAGTTGCTATGCCTAAACCAATCCAAAAAAGGAGGACAGAGTAATTCATATTAAATGTTCAAGTCAATGGGTAAATAGTTATTAATTCTGGTTATTACTTATTGCTTTGTATAGCTACCTTTTTAGTAAGCACTTGATCACCTCTTTGGATTTGAAGAAGATACATACCGTTTCCAACTTCCTCACTTATATCTACTGCTTTGCTGTATTGTCCAGAAAAGTCGCCTAATTGATCTTCCCATACTATTTGTCCTGCGATATCCATTACTCGAACAGTAGTATTCATAACGTCCTCTACTTCAAAGTCGATTTTGAATTGACCATTATTAGGATTTGGGTAAAAAGTAAGTGAGCTTACACTAGGTGTTCCTTTCTTTCCTCTCATCGACTTTCTATTCATTTTTTTAGTTTGCTCTTCCAATATTTCTTCCAATTTATCAGCATCAGGAGACTTATCTAATAATTTTATAACGTCAAGATCCATATCTTCGAAAGTCTTAAACTGGATACTATCAGCAAAAATTTTCACATTACCATCCTTAAAAAATTGCATAGAAGGATCACCCATCATTTTAAAATCTTGAATCTTATCCCAGTTTTTAAGTGATCTTGTTGCTTCTTGTAAGATCACATCTACTGTTCTGATTTCACCACTACGTTTATAAGTTACTGTTATCTTGTCATTTGCTTTTCTTGCACGGATATTGTCGGTAAGGCTTTGGTTGGTATTAATTTCATCTTGATCTACTTTTAAAATGAGATCGCCTTTTTGTAAGCCTGCCTTATCCGCACCCGAATCTTCTACTATTTTAGAAATTAATACACCTCCATTAGCTCCAAGTTCATAGGTATTATCTGTATAAACACCCATTTGAGTATATTTTTCTTCTTCCCAAGTCCACATTTTCATTCCATTATTATTAGATCCACATGGGCTATTCCCTTCCTTGTGTAAAGACCAAATATCTAAACTACGTGATTCCAAAGTAGCCGTAGTGATAGTAGTTTTACCATCACGGATATACTCTATTTTTACTTCATCTCCTTTTTTGTGAGAACTGATTGCTTCGACTAATTCATCAATAGTAGAAATAGCTTTACCATCAACACTCGAAATAATATCTCCATCTTGTAAACCAGCTTCACTAGCAGCAGAATTTTCTTCAACTCGGTTTATTGTAACTCCCTGCTTTGCATCATCATTTGAATCTAATACAACCCCTAAATAACCTTTATCATTGTCATGCATTACCCATGAAAAACCCTTTCCATTTTGATTTTCCCCAAGCATAAATCGTTCGATCATCTCTTCTCCCTCTTTACCATCACTCTTGAATTTATAAATCTTGATGGCTCCATCATCATCACTATCAATATGAATATCAACATCAGAATCAATATCTATATCCATACCATTAATATCTCCCTTTTTAATGATAATACGTTTCTCTATATCGACCTCATCCCCCATCGCATTTTCATCAATGCCATGTTCTTTCAATAATTCTTTTACTAGTTCTTCTACATCCAAGTCTTCTTTATCCATTACTTGAATGGTAGAATCAATTTCAACAATTTCACCATTAATGTTTTGTTGAATTTTAATACGCGCTTCTTGTTGTGCTGAAGCAATAAAGCTAGAACCCATAAAACAGGCTAATAGTGCTAGGGTAAATAATTTCATCTTTTTCATAGGATTGTATGATTTTGGTGATGAATAATAAAAGTGAATTAGTATTGTTTAATAAATTGAACGATTAGTGCTAAATGACTTCACAAAGTTAAAGTACCTTTTTCATAAATGTTGTTAAGGAGTAGTTAATGTGCGTTAAATTCTGTTAAGGTGTTCATCTTTGTGGTTTGTTATTTGTTAAATTAGCGATATAAATCGTTAGCAAATCTGTTTCCTGATACAAATCTATTTGTTAGTGGTTCAAAATTGGATTAACTTTTCTCATGAAAACACAACACATCTGGATCGTTATAGGGCTAATGGCTACGGCCATGCTTGGGCTTGTTTTTCTCCAATACAATTGGATTAAAGACTCCATAGCTACCCGTGAGATGGAGTTTGATCACCAAGTACAACATGTATTACAACGAGTAGATGAAAAATTAAAAAAAATAGAAAGTGCCCGTATTCTAAAAGGTAACTTTTTCTTATCCGCTACTCAAAACACCAACCTTCCTGTTTACCCTAGTAATTCTGACCCTTCTAAGAACTCTCCTCCTTCAATCCAACAAACAGTAACAACTACATTGTATACTTTTGACATGGATTGCCAAGTAAACGACAATGACTTTGAACCAGTTATTACTAGACGACAAACGTATAGTGGTTATCAGGTTTCTGCTACTGATAGCATTATAGGCAATAAGGCTTTTCTAGGTATTTTATTGGGCAATGCAGTTGACGAAACGGGAGTTCCTATAGAGGAGGTATTGGCAAATGGACCAGCTGATATAGCTGGTCTGAAGGAAGGAGATTTGATTACAGGTATTAATGGACAAATTGTCAAAACACAAAGAGATGTACTCCAACAATTAGGACAGTATGATCCTCGACAGGATATAACCATAAGCTATAGACGAAAAAAGCAAATTGCACAACGCCCTTCTCCTGAAAAAACGAAGCCTCATAACCCATTCCAAGAGGAAATAGTTAGTTCTGTTGATTCATTAATGGGAAATATGAATATCCTAGAGCAATTGGTGGATCAGGTGACTTATGCCTCTTTAGCTGAAATGGAGGAAGTGCAACGCCAACGAATGCGTCAGAAGATGTACCAACAAGCCGACTTTTTTAGCCGCCTAGCCTTTGAGATGACACTTATGGGAGTACCTGTCGATCAGCGAATTAGTCATGGAGTATTAGATACGACCATCCGCAAAACCTTATATGATGCAGGGCTAGATTTACCCTATCAATATTGCTTACGGTCTGACCAAGATTGTGTTTTATACTCCAATACAGCTGACATAAGTAATGAATTACTGAAAACCGATTATCGAAAAAACATCTACCAAGACGAAATTAACTCTCCTCCTGGTGAATTATTACTTTACTTCCCACAACGAAAACGCTATGTACTGGGTGCCTCTGGTTTGATGTTGGGTTCTTCCGTTTTGTTCAATATGATTATCTTATTGACCTTCTCCTATACTCTTCGTACTGTCATCCGTCAGAAGAAGTTATCAGATATGAAAACCGATTTCATTAACAATATGACCCATGAATTGAAGACACCTATTTCTACTATTAAATTGGTGTGCGAAATGCTAACGGATCAAGGACTTCCCAAAACGGAAACTAGCTTGAATCGTTATGCACATATTATTCAGGATGAAAATGCCCGTTTGCAAAATCATGTCGAAAAGGTATTGCAATTTGCTCGATTGGAGAAAGGCAGTTTGAAACTAAAAATGGAACGGGTGAATATGCATGAACTACTAGAGGCTGCTTTGCAAAAAACAAAACTACAAGTCGATAAACAAGAAGGCTATCTAAAGAGTTATTTACATGCAAGCCAAACCGTTGTCGAAGGCGATCCTTTACACTTATTAAATATTATTTCTAACTTGTTGGATAATGCTGTTAAATATTCAAAGGAAATTCCTGAAATAACGGTGTTTAGTCGCTCTACTGAAGAAATGGTTACATTTGCCATCCAAGATCGAGGAATTGGAATGAGCAAAGAAGCTTTAAAGCGAGTTTTTGATAAGTTTTATCGGGTATCAACTGGAAATATTCACGATGTAAAAGGTTTTGGCTTGGGACTGAGTTATGTCAAATTGATGGTAGAGGCGCATGGTGGTACAGTAAGTGTAGTTAGTAAATTGGGGAAAGGAAGTACCTTTGAGTTTTCGTTGCCAATAGCAAATAAATAATTAAAAAAATAGATTCACTATGAATAAAACGAATTTATTATTGGTAGAAGATGATCCTAATTTAGGAGATATTTTACAAGAATATTTGAGTTTGAAGGGGTTTAGTACCCAATTGTGTAAAGATGGCGAAGAGGGCTTTGATGCCTTTAATAAGGATCATTTTGACATGTGTATTTTGGACGTGATGTTGCCAATCATGGATGGGTTTTCACTCGCTAAGAAAATCCGAGCCATCAATAAGGATGTCCCTATCATTTTTTTGACGGCTAAAGCATTGAAGGAAGATCGCTTGGAGGGTTTTAAGATTGGTGCAGATGACTATATTACCAAACCTTTCAGCATGGAAGAATTGCAATTGCGTATTGATGCCATTATGCGTCGTTTTAATCATCAAAAACAGGTACAACAAGATGCTAATACGGAAGTTTATCCAATTGGAGGATATGAGTTTAACCATATTCAACAAACACTAACTTTTGCGGAGGAAACAACCAAACTAACGACAAAGGAGTCTTCTCTATTGAAACTTTTGTGTCAGCACAAAAATGAGGTTTTATCGCGTAATTATGCCTTGAAAACAATTTGGGGAGAAGATACTTATTTTACAGGACGTAGTATGGATGTTTTTATTACCAAATTGCGTAAGTATTTGAAAAAAGATGAGAAAGTAGAGATTATGAATGTTCATGGAAAAGGCTATAAACTAATTGCTTGACTAAACAGTTAGATATATCTACCTAAAGAAAAGCCATGTATGAAATTACTCATACATGGCTTTTTCACATTATTTACCTCAACCTCTGTCTAAATAGAGACAATATATCGGTGTATATTTTCATTAGCAATCATGATTTAGTATTTTTGATAAATATTTATCATTTTGACATGGCCTTATAAATTATAATCACTTTTAGTTTAAAAAAATCATGAAAGGAATCATACTCACTTTTTTATTTAGCTTCTGCATATTTATGTACGTTTTTGCACAAGAAGAGGCAGGTCAAAAAAAACATAAATGTTATACAGATGAAATGCAACATCATATGCACGAACAGTTCCCTGAGTTGAAAGAAGAATATGATAAATTACAGCAGGTGTATAAAGAATGGGATAAAGAGAAATTTGATGCCAAGTCAGGTGAAATTTTGACTATACCAGTTGTTGTACATGTTGTTTGGTCAGAATCAAATCCTGCTTCCAATATTTCAGATGAACAGATTTATTCTCAAATGGAAGCTTTAAATAAAGCATTTCGTCGAACCCATTCCGATACCAGTGAGACAAGAGATATTTTTAAAAGTATTGCTGCGGATATTGAAATTGAGTTTTGCTTAGCTAGTGTAGATCCAGATGGTAACCCTACGCTAGGAATCACGCGCACTAAAACAGATATTGATCGATTTGATGTTTGTGATAGTGAGGAAGGAATCACGTATCCCACAGGTTGCGAATTTATGAAATTTGACAGTAAAGGCGGAAAAGATGCATGGGATTCTAGAAAGTATTTAAATGTTTGGGTCGTTAATGCTTTATCTGACCTTGTATTAGGATATGCTATGTTACCACAAGGGGCACCTCGATCAATTGATGGTTTTGTTGCCGTACATTATGCTTTTGGTACAACAGGAACTGTTGTAGAAGAATATAGTGGTGGAGCTACTTCCGTTCATGAAATTGGACATTGGTTGGGTTTAGGGCACCCATGGGGACCTCTTCCTGCTAGAGATCCTGACAATTCTTGTGACTTAGACGACAATATTAGTGATACTCCTACTACTAGAAAAGAAAATTTCTTCTGTAATTTTACTATAAATAGTTGTTTCTCAAGCCAAGAAGGTGATCTTCCCGACATGGTAGAAAACTATATGGATTACTCAGACGATAGATGCGCCAATATGTTTACCTTAGGACAAAAAAATCGTATGCGTCGAACGTTGACAGGTAATGGCTATCGAGCTAGTGTGGCTGAAAATACAGCAGCTTGCGAACTAGAGTTAACAGCTTATAATCCTCTCCTTTCCAACCTAGTTTCTCCTTCAGATGATGAGGCAAACTGTGCCCTAATAGATCCTGTTATTGAAATCACAAACCTTGGTACGGAGCCTTTGAATGCAGTAGATATTATTTATTCATTAAGAGGATCTGATGAAGTCTACACCTATAGCTGGAACAGTGAAACAGCGATTGAGGCATTTAAAAGAACAGAAGTCACACTACCACAGATGGCCGTTACTGCTGATGCAAAACAAGTCAAAACCTCCTCCAATGGAGCTATTTACGAATTAATAACCAACCTCAAAAACCCTATTACGGAAGAAGTTTCTGATACATTTACTTATGAGTTTTCCATCAAAAAAACTGGCTATAAAAAGATCGTAACGGAAGATTTTGAAGGAGCTTTATTTCCTCCTTTATTTTGGACACAAAATGAACGTGAAAAATTCATCAAAAATGAGGAGGTTTCCTTTGGAGAAGGACAAAACTCTCTTTACATTAACAATTTTGAGTACGAAAATGCTGTTGATAATGTAGATCACTTAACACTACGAGAAATGGATTTATCTACTTCTGGTGATACCGTATTTACATTTCATTATGCTTATGCCCAAAGAAATGAAAATGAAGTACCTGATGAACTGAGCATTATTATAACCTCTAATTGTGAAGCTTCATGGGATACCATTTTCCAATCAGCAGGAAGTGATTTAGCAACAACTGCTGCTGTGGCAGATTCTGCTTTCATTCCTACACTTGCCGACTGGCGAGAAGTAAACATCGACTTAGCTCCTTATAGCTATGGAAGAAATACACTGATCCGTTTTATACAAAAAAGAGGAGAAGGTAATAACTTGTATATAGACAACATTAATCTGCTGCCTGCTTTCTTTGTAGGAACTCAATCACCTACTATCAACACATCCAATATTCGCGTTTACCCTAACCCTGCCAAAGATATTACTCAAATAAGCTTTGAAGCAACTATTAAACAATCTACTGCATTGAAAGTTTATGATAAGACAGGTCGCTTAGTTCTTCAACAACCAATCGATACACAAGTGGGTAATAATACTTATTTGATTGACACAAAAGAATTACCAACAGGA
This sequence comes from Bacteroidota bacterium, assembly GCA_020631245.1. Taxonomy (GTDB): domain Bacteria; phylum Bacteroidota; class Bacteroidia; order Chitinophagales; family UBA2359; genus JAHDHP01. The sequence goes on from JAHDHP010000023.1 coordinate 13,220, forward strand.
ATGTACTTTATCCAATTGGGAGAAGGAACATTACAACAGCAACAAAAATTGTTGATTGTAAAGTAAGAACCTGTCATACACAACCACCAATTTGCACACTTAGTAAAGAAGAAAGAATAAGTTGACCAATCTAGCTGTCTCTTTGCTAACAATACTTCGTTGAAAAGCCTCGCCAGAAGCCCACTGCTATGCCTACGTTTTTCGCCTTGTCTTGTCAACAAATAGCCTAGCAATATTTGATCAATTTATTTTTTCATCTTTACTTATACACTTTTCTAAATATGAAAAAACTTCTTTTTGGGATAATTCTTTGTTTGACTACACAAACTTTACTTGCACAATATCAACAAAGACGTTGTGCTACTAGTGAAATGGTACAATATAGCTTAGAAACTTATCCCCATGTCCGAGCGCAAATGGAGGCTGAAGAACAAATAATACAAGACTATATTGCAAAGGCAAAAGCAAACCCAAATAAGTCAAGTGCTGAAATCATTACGATCCCTACTGTAGTACATATTGTTTGGACTGAAGGAATTAGTACTTCTAATATTAGTGATGACCAAATCTATTCGCAAATAGAAGCCCTGAATTTAGCTTTTCGAAAGCAAAATGAAAATGCCAAAAATATTCGAAGCATTTTTGCTGATATAGCTGCCGATGTCGAAATAGAATTTTGTTTGGCACAGGTTGACCCCGATGGAAATCCTACCGAAGGTATAACACGTACTCCTACTTCTGCTCGTTCTTTTGAAGTATGCGGCCCAGGTGATAGAGTCGGTACAGATTGTGAATTAATGAAATATTCTAACAAAGGTGGTAAAACAGGTTGGCCAACAGATAAATACCTAAACATTTGGGTGGTCAATGATTTATCGGATACCGTACTAGGTTACGCTTATTTACCAGGAAGTGCTCCTAATTCGCTCGTAGATGGTTTTGTCGTTGTTCATCGAGCATTTGGAACACTAGGAAGTGCGCGTTTCCCTTACAATGGAGGAGCTACTTCTGTACACGAAATTGGGCATTGGTTGGGACTTCGTCATCCCTGGGGCAATGGAGATGACAACCCTAATTGTATAGCAGATGATGGTATCAATGACACACCAAGAATTAATGGACATAATTTTGAGTGTGACTATGATAAAAATAGTTGTGATGCTGGCCAAGCGGGCGATCTTCCTGATATGGTCGAGAACTTCATGGATTATCCAGCAGATGCCTGCATTAGTATGTTTACACTTGGTCAAAAATCGAGAATGCGAGGAACAATCGAAGCAGGAGCACATCGCTCTGTAGGACAAAATTCAGTCGTATGTACTTCCATTCTTAACGATATTGACGCTGCCCTAATTCAAGTTGACTTCCCACTCAAAAACGAACAAAACTGCTCCGTTTTCTCCCCTGTCATTCAACTACAAAATATGGGAAAAGAACCTTTATTTTTTGCTACTATTGATTATACAATTGGTAAAACTGGAACGGGACAACAGTATACGTGGTCATATACAGGAACAGGAGATGGAATTGTAACTTGGAAATCTGAATTAATCAGTCTACCTCCTATTAGTATCCCAGTGGGCGAAGCACCTGTTGCAGTCACCGATGATGGACCTATTTATGAACTATTGATAACTGTTAATAATCCGAATGTTTCCGTAGATCAAGACCCTGCTAATAATAGCATTATTCATCGCTTCCCAATCATAACAGGCGCGTTTAAGAATGGAATAACAGAAGACTTTGAAAGTGGTAACTTCCCTCCTTCTGATTGGGAAAATAGTACCCGATCCAAATTTGAGTCTTTTACTGGAGCAAGTGCCAATGGAGTAGGAAATACCTGTATGTATATCAACAATGATGAATACCCAGGATTATATAATGACGATGCAATAAGCCTCAAAGAACTCGATCTTTCAGGCATGTCTGGACCTGAACTTAGTTTTGATTATGCCTACGCTCAAAAAGATAGTGCTGAAATAGCAGATGAGTTTTTAGTACTTATTAATATTGATTGTGGAGAAGTTTGGGACACCCTTTTCTATAAAACAGGCTATTTCTTGGCTACAGCTGATGCACAAGCCAATTCTTTTGTTCCAGAAGCAAGTGACTGGAAAACAAGAATTATTGATTTGTATGAATATAGAGCGGCTAGAAATGCACGTATTAAATTTGTGCAAATTAGAGGCAAGGGAAATAATTTCTACCTAGATAATATTAATGTGAGTGATGCCTGGGCTGTTGGTGTAGAGACACCAGTTGAAGACATCACTACTTTGCAACTCTATCCCAATCCCGCTACCCAATTTACACAAATTCAATACACCTTAGACAACAGTGAAAACAGCCCTTATCAACTACGAGTTTATGATAAATTAGGGCGATTAGTGGCTTCTGAAGATTTTCAAGCCAATCAATATCAAGGAACATATTTCTTAAATACACAAACATTATCAGCAGGGATGTACTTTATCGAACTAAGTAACGCGCAAGCAAAACAACAAGCAAAGCTGCTGATCGTTAAATAAAAACAAGCCAAAACTCAAACCATCTATGAAGTTAACCTACTATGGTCATTCGACCTGTCACCTAGAAATAGGATCAACCAATATCATTTTTGATCCCTTTATTAGAGGTAATGAAAAAGCAAGTCATATCGACATCAGCACGATCAAAGCCGACTATATCTTGCTCTCACATGGACACAATGACCACATTATGGATGCCATACCCATTGCCAATCAAAATGAGTCTACCATTATAACAAATTTTGAAATCCATAGCTGGTATAAAAACAAGTTCGAATATCCCAAGACACATCCGCTTGAACAAGGCGGAAGTTGGAAGTTTGATTTTGGAAAGGTAAAATGTGTCAATGCTATTCACTCCAGTAGCCTACCCGATGGTTCGGATGGCGGAAACCCAGTTGGATTCGTACTCGACACCCCTGAAGGTAATTTCTATTTTGCAGGAGATACAGCTCTTACCATGGACATGAAACTCATTCCCATGTTCACCAAACTCGATTTTGCCATGCTTCCAATAGGCGATAATTTCACAATGGGCATCGAAGAAGCAGTCATCGCAGCGCAATTTATTGAATGTAAAAAAATTGTGGGCATCCATTATGACACCTTCGGTTATATTGAAATAGACAAAGAGCAAGCACGTCAAAGCTTTGCTGACAAAGGGATAGAGCTACTATTGCCCGCCATCGGCGAAAGCATTACCTTATAAAATCGCTCAAACAGGAGGCTGCTATTTTGTATTACAAAGTCCTTTCCTGACAATCCTTTCCTTATTAATTACAGAATTAATAAGGAAAGGATTAATTTTGTAGAGCAACAAATAGAGAACAGTCAACCATGGGAAAAATTATAGCGATTGCCAATCAGAAAGGCGGGGTTGGAAAAACAACTACATCCATCAACTTAGCAGCCAGTCTCGCCATCCTCGATTATAAGGTGCTACTCGTAGACGCTGACCCCCAAGCCAATGCCAGTTCAGGTCTTGGAATAGAGCCGCGTACCGTCGAAACAAGCATTTACGAATGTCTCATCGGCAAATCTACTGTAGCGGAAGCAACCCTCAAAGTTGATTCGCCCAACCTATCATTGATTCCGTCTCACCTCAACCTGGTCGGAGCCGAAGTAGAGTTGGTCAATCAAGATAATCGAGAAAAGTTGATGCGCAAGGCACTCAATCAGGTGAAGAAGAAATACGACTTCATTATCATCGACTGCTCGCCCTCGCTCGGTCTTACCACGGTCAATGCACTTACCGCTTCCGATTCCGTGATTATTCCCGTACAATGCGAATATTTTGCACTCGAAGGATTAGGGAAACTTATTCACACAATCAAACTGGTGCAAAACAACCTGAACAAAAAACTGGAAATCGAAGGAATTCTATTGACCATGTACGACTCTCGCCTTCGACTTTCCAACCAAGTGATCAACGAAGTAAAGCGTCACTTCCGCACCCTTGTTTTCAATACTATTATTCATCGAAATACCCGCTTAGGCGAAGCTCCTAGCTTTGGAAAATCCGTCATTATGTACGATATTCAATCCAAAGGAGCGATCAACTACCTGAATTTAGCAAAAGAATTATTACAAAAAAACGGTCTAACACCGATGAACCAAGAGGTGAAACCGAAATCGAAATAATTAGTTTTTCTGGGCGTGTCCCCATTTTTACCCATCAAAACCTGTCAGGTTTAAGGAATTACGTGATTGTCTATTCATAGCACTCACTAAAAACCTGACAGGTTGATGGGTAAAAATGGGGTCGGGCTATCCGTTTGTAGTTGCCTTGCAGAAAAGGGGTTCGGCTATATTGCTGAACAGTGTCTTCCTCCGTCAGCCCTGTCAGCAAAAGCCTCACTCCCTTTCTGTACAGACGTTGCGTGCAACGTCTCTACGGCAAGCTACCACTACTATCCCTCACGCAAAAACAATGAATGAATGAGTGAATGCGCGAATGAGTGAATAGGCGTTACGCAAAAATCACTCAATCACTAATTCACTCAATCACTAATTCACTCAATAAATATATCTGTGGCTAAAAAGAAGACAAAAAAAGACTTAGGACTCGGAATACGAGCACTGTTATCAGGTATGGATACTGATACAGGAGATAGTTTATTGGCAGGAACAGGACAAAAAGGAGGCAATAAACTCGTCAATTTCAGTGAAATTGATGTCGATGAAATAGAAGTAAATCCATTTCAGCCGCGAGCCGACTTTGATGAAGAGGCATTAGAAGCCCTTTCCAAATCTATTGCTGTACACGGTGTCATACAACCCATTACTGTTCGACGTGTCGGTAATGATTATCAATTGATTGCTGGAGAAAGACGTTTGAGAGCATCCAAGCGAGCAGGAAAAGAAACCATTCCTGCCTATATTCGCACGGCTGACGACCAAGAGATGTTGGAAATTGCCTTGATTGAAAATGTACAACGACAAGATCTCAATCCTATCGAAATGGCGGTCAATTACCTCCGCTTGAAAGAGGAATGTAAATTGAGTGATTTACAAGTAGCTGAACGCTTAGGCATGAAACGCTCTACGATTACCAATTTCTTGCGCTTACTTCGCCTGCCACCCGAAGTAAAAAACAGCCTCATTGACCGCAAGATTTCAAAGGGTCATGCAATGACATTGGCAGGGATCGAAGAGGTTGATATCCAATTGTTTTTACACAAAGAGATTATTGAAAATGGCTTATCTGTACGCCAAGCTGAAGCAAAGGCCCGTCAGTACAGTAAGCATAACAAAAAGAAAAAAACGAAATCACCCGCTAGTTCCTCCCTATCTCCAACATTTAAGCAGATTCAAGATCAATTGGCTGCTTTCTTTGAAAGTAAAGTAGAGTTAAAACGCGATCAAAAAGGAAAGGGACAAGTCACCATTCCCTTTACTTCTGATGATGATCTCAATCGCATTTTGGAGCTACTGAAGAAATAATTAATTTGATAGTTATCATTTCTTCAGCATTTGATCAAAATTCTTTATCTCAAGAAAATGAATAATGCAAAATAGCTTTCTCTGTCTTCTATTATCTATTGGGCTATTACTAGTTTGTACTATATCCTTACAAGCCCAGTCCCTACCTGCCCTTACCCAAGCGGGTCCCTCAAAAAAAACGGAAACCGATAGCCTTCTCAAAGATCCCAATAAAGCCTTACTCTGGGGGCTAATCCCTGGTGGTGGGCAAGTGTATAATGGGCAGTACCTCAAATCTCCTATTTTTGCAGGTGGTTTTGTCGGAATTACTGCCTTTGCCATCAAGCGACGACGCGACTATAATCGCCACTTTAAGGCATTTAATGAGGAACTAAGCAATTCGACAGGTACCAGTACTTTGAGTGATGATTTTGCCACTATCCGCAATAAGAAAAAAAGAGCTTTACGCGATTATAATATCGCCGTTAATGGAGCGGCTATTTTTTATGCCTTTGGTTTAGCAGATGCCTATATGAGTGCGCAGGTAATCAATGACGGAATGCCTCGCTCCCCTATTCGTGCCGCCTACCTGTCGGCGGTACTCCCTGGACTTGGACAAGCGTATAATAAACGCTACTGGAAAATACCCATTGTGTATGGTGGTTTAGGTGCTGCGGGTTATTTTGTTTTCTACAATGCCGACCGAATGCAGCGTTTTACCAATGAATATTTGTCGCGCAACTCCCCAGGATTTGGAGAACCTGATCCCGCCATGGCGCGCTATACTTCCAATACTGTTTTGTTAGCCAATCGTTCTCGTTTTCGCAAAAACATGCAAATTTCTATCTTCGTTGGTGTGGGTTGGTATCTCCTCAATATTATAGATGCATTGGTAGATGCACATTTACGCGACTTTGATATTGATGATGATTTGAGTTTGCGGGTTTCTCCTTATATTATGCCTGTGAATACCTTGTCGGGGATGGAGCGTCCTGCAGGAGGGATGAAAGTGAGTCTTAGATTTTAATGAGTGATTGAGTGGATTAGTGATTGAGCGAATGGGCGTAACGCTTATTCAGTCATTCGCTCATTCACTAATTCAGTCATTCAGTCATTCGCTCATTCACTAATTCAGTCATTCGCTCATTCACTAATTCAGTCATTGTTTTGCGTGAGGGATAGTAGTGGTAGCTTGGCGAAACAGCCACTTTATGAAGCAATGACTAGCAGGGCTGACAGCGGAAGACACTGCTAGGAGTATGCTGAATAAGTGGGTGTGAGACAACTACAAACGGATAGCCCGACCTGGAATGCTAGGGACTGAGGGGATTGAAGGACTGAAGGATTGAGGGTAAATCGAATCAATACAACTACGACAAACCTCTCTCAGTTCCTAGCATGGAAGGGCACGCCCAACTGATGATGATTGAATTATAAAACATTTTATTCTATGAAAATTGCGATACTTGGATATGGAAAAATGGGTAAAACCATTGAGGGAATTCTTGCTGAATCGGGGCAGCATGAGGTGGTTTTAAAAATTAATCGTGCGAATTTGGAGGAGTTGACGGTGGCGAATTTGAAGCTTGCGGATGTGGCAATTGAATTTTCGCGTCCTGAAGCGGCTTTGAAAAATATTGAATTGTGTTTTGAGGCGGGGGTGCCTGTGGTGTCGGGAACGACGGGTTGGCTGGAGCATTATGAGGCGGTGTGTGCGCAGTGTGTGGCTCAACAACAGGCTTTGGTCTATGCTTCAAATTTTAGTGTGGGGGTGAATATCTTTTTTGCGATTAATAAGCAATTGGCGACTTTGATGGCGAAGCATCCACATTATCGGGTGCATTTGGAGGAAATTCATCATTTGCAGAAATTGGATGCGCCGAGTGGGACGGGTATTAGTTTGGCAAATCAAATTTTGGCGGAGCGTGCGGACTTGCAAAAGTGGGTGAATCGTGCGGTGGAATCAGCAGGGGAATTGGCGATTTTATCGCATCGGGAGGAGGATGTAAAAGGTACGCATGAGGTGGTGTATGAGTCGCCTATTGATCGAATTGAGATCAAACATGTGGCGCATTCGCGAGCGGGTTTTGCACAAGGTGCTATTATGGCTGCCGAATGGATTGTGGGTAAAACAGGTGTATTTACGATGGCAGATGTGCTAGGGATGACTGCTTAGAGACCTTCTTAAAAGCCGATATAGAATCCTTTATTTTCTTTGGCTACTTGCTTCATAAATTTCACCTTCGGGTCATTACTCGAAGCAGTTCTAAAATCTTTTCCTACCCCAATACAATTGATAACTCGTTTTCCTGCATTAAGGTTACGTATATGATCTTCTACCTCTTTGGTATTGCTCATATCATCACATTTGGTTGCTCCAACTCGAACGGTGGGTAATCCATCGGACATGAGGATGATCGTTCCTGCATCAGCGTAGTTGGGGGAGGTTAGTACAAAATCCATTGCTTCTTTGGTGGGTGTACAACCGTAGGCGCGTAGTTTACTGAGGTGATTGTAGAGGTCGTATTTTACTTTTTCGGTTACTTTGGTAAGTTTGCCATATTTATAGCGGTATCGCTCGTCTTTGCTTTTGGGATAGGAAACAATATCGACCGCATAATCATCGCTCATGGTGGCAATCATCATTTTGATACCTGCTGTTACTTCTGTAATTTTTTGTGGTTCAGGTTCGTCGTCCATACTACCCGACATATCGACTACAAAGACGACATTTTTATCTCCTAATTCGAATCCTAGTCTATTTTTGAACTGTGCAATTTCCTGTGCTTGACGTGCGTTGGTTTCTTTGGCTTTGTCGAGTTCGGTTTTTACTTGGGTAATTTCTTTCTGCATATCTTGGGTCTGCACTTGTAAAGTAGTGACTTGTTTTTCGGTCGTTTCTACTTTTTTCTGCAATTCTGCCTTTTCTAATTCCGTTTGTTTGATTTGTTCTTCGAGCTTTTTGACTTGCTCGGCATGTTGTTTCTTCTGACTCTCTATTTCTTCTTTGAGCTGTTTGACTAGTGAGCCATTATTATTTATTTCGTCTTCCAATTCTTTTATCCGCTGTTCTTGTTGTTTTTTCTCCTCTTTCAGTTTCTTCGTTTTATCATCGCATTTGGCAAGTTTATTTTGAAGATTTTTAACTTCGAGTGCCAAATCATCTATTGTTTCTTGTGTTTTTTTGATACGCGATTCTAGTTCTTTATACACTCCATCTGGCACTGACTTTTTGAGTTTGGTCATCATGCTCTCAATCTTCTGCACGTCCACTTTTAGCTCTTTAATTTGCTCCAGTTCTTCCAATTGTCGTTCGATATCGGAGGTAAGCTTAGGGACTACCACAAATAGTATTAAAACAGCCCCTAAAGCCCCTGAAAGAAGGTCAATAAAGGAAACGCTAAAAATATTAATCTCTCTTTTTGCCATACTATTTGTGCATCAGTTTTGGTACATTGCGAGGGCGCAAGGTACTATTTTTTTTAAAGTCTATAAATGATCTGTTAGCTATTTTCCCAAAATCAAGCCAAAGGTATTATTTTATACCTTTTCTAAAACGGTATAATTTGTCGATTAGGTATAGTTATATACTCAAAAAGGTACTCATTCCGTTTCGAAAGACAAAAAAACGGATAATTCTTTAAATTTTTAGCAACATAAATCTATATTCGTGGAAGGTTATTAGTATCTTTTATGGTGATCTTTTAGATTATTTTTTGTCAGATTAACTAAAAATAGCTAATCTAGTATATAATTTGATAGATAGACCCTGAACCCAATAAATTGAACTACCGCTGAGTACGCATGATCCATTTTTATGGCAATAATTCTTAAACAACCTGTTTTTTTAAATGAACAGGGCAAACGCACCAATAACGAAGATTCGATCTATCCACAACGAGGACAGGCATCGAAAAAGGACGACTTGTTTATGGTCTGTGATGGTGTAGGAGGCGCGCAAAAGGGAGAAGTTGCTTCAAAAATGGTGTGCATCCAATTTCCGCTTTATTTTCGACAAAACCAAGGGCCTGTTATTACGCCCAAATTGCTTGATCGTTCTTTAGAGTATGTCGAAAAAAAGATGACGGAATATGTTCGTAGCCATTCGGAATGTGAAGGTATGGCTACTACTCTTACCTTTATTTATTTCAATTCAATCAATAATCGAGTCACTGTTTCGTGGAGTGGTGACAGTCGGGTGTATCATATCCGTAATGGTGAAATTTTGTATCGGACGTCTGATCATTCTTTAGTGAATGAATTGGTTAAGCGAGGCGAAATTACGGAGGAGGAAGCGCGTCAACATCCACAACGGAATATCATTTTACGGGCGGTTTCTGGTAGCGACTCTCCAACTGCGGTAGAAACGGTCTTTTTGGATGATATTCAGGCAGGTGATTATTTTTTACTGTGTTCGGATGGTATTTTAGAAAGTATAGATGATCGTGGTTTGCCTAGCTTATTTAGTCATAGTAATATGAACTTAAAGGGAGCTGCGAATACGATTAAGGAATTGTGTGATAATGCTTCGAGGGATAACTTTTCGATGTATTTGATTCAGGTGGAAGAAGTGACTCCTCCTTCTGAGATTTTAGCCGAGGTGGAAATGGGATCGGCTACTCGTGAACTAGGTGATACTGGCTTTCATGATTCACCACCAGCTAACAACCAATCCACTACTGCAAGTTCTCCTGATAATTCAGGTGGAAGTACGCGTTTGGGATTGATGATCTTATCTAGTTTGCTAGGGGTATTAATGATCGTTGGTTTGATGTGGATGTATAAACAGTATACCGAAAATCAGGTATGTGAGCAAAAGAAAGATGATATTCGGGCTTTGATTGCCAATAAGCAATTCAACGATGCGACAGAATTATTAGGAAAAGTGAATGATGAGGGGGGTTGTATTACTCCTAATGAGTTTTCTACTTTTCTAATTGATATTGATAAAAATCTTCGTGCACAAGAAGATGAAGCGATGGATGAATTAGAAGCCCAAAAAGCTAAAAACAAGGCTATTCCGCTAAAAAATGCACGCATGATCTTACATGAGGATTCTATTGATCGTTATCGACAAGCTAATGACAATATGATCCATGATAGTCTTATTCAACAAATAGAGGATCACTATTCGATCTTAGATTCTACTGAAATAATGAATCAATACATGTCTCTCCCTTCTACTAAAGGTATTGATTCTACAAAAAATACAATAACTCCTCCAAATGATACGCCCATAGATACACTTATTGACTCTATCAAAAACAAAGGAGGCAAATTACCTCCTTCTGTTCCAGTTGATAGTACAAGTACGGAAGATCAAGAATCACAAACTACTCCTTTACCCACTTCATCGAAACCTGATCTTGCTTATCTCTAAGTGAGATGATATACATTCCATTGTTTAGGTTTTGTACATCTACACTTGTTTGTTGCTCTCCTTCTTGAGTAAGGATTGCTTTTTGTGCTACTAGCTTCCCATTTAAGTCATAAACTCCCACTTCCAATTTTTCTCCTGCTTTGGGATAGTTAAAAGATAAGAGCGTATTCGCTCCTTGATAAGCTTGGTTCACTGCATTGATAGAGAAAGCACGATCTTTCAAATCCTCATCTAAACCAACGACAAAAAAGCCAAATGTATATACTTCCTCTTCTTCCATCATCAAGTCAGCACATATTATTCCTTCCTTAATAGCTGTTTGAAGGTCAAGTGCATTTGATATATTTAATGCATTTAGCGTCTCCATGCTTCCCTCAATCGCTAATCCATGTACATTCAATACGCTACTATTTTCAAAAGCACCTACTTCGAGCAACTCTTGAATACTAAAAGTCCCTGTTTGATTAATTTGAATAATTTCGTAGTCAGGACTTCCAGTGGTTAATAGATAGGCATATGTCATACAGCCACCTGTACTTGCGTCTTTTACACCAAGTTGTACCATTTCATCTCCATTAAAGAAGGAGTCTTCTTCTGGTTTTTCTAGTTCACCTGCTTGAGCCGAACAATTGGTTGAACTACATGCATTGAGTGAAACATTATCTACAAAAATATTGGTAAACTCTCCTTCTCCGCCATTCGTTTTACCATAAATTTGGAGGTTGTGTGTACAACCATCAATATAAGAAGCTAAGTCAATTTCGATTAGCTGATATACATCATAATCTTCATGGTCTCTATCAGTAATGGAGAATATAATTTCGTTATCGATACGAATGGCAAACTCATCATCCCCCTTTACATTATCCTCTGGTTCTAGAATCATTGCCAATCTAAAAGTTAGTGATGCATTGGAAGCATTTAATAGGTTGAAGTCTTGAGCTAAAATGCCTTCTTCCTCCCCATCATCTTTTCCACCAAACCAAGCCCACCAATCTCCTTCAAAAGCAAAGGGTACTCCTTGACTACACGTAGAGTCGCAAAGTGGCGAGTCGAAATTTAGCGAATATTCTTCCCAAACATTATTGGGTTTACCTGTTTCAAAGCCACCATCATTTATTTTTTTACAACTTTGTATACAAGTTTGGTCATTACTAGGAAGCAGGGTAAATGGCTGTGAGACACCAGTTCTCACACATTCTACATTTAAGTTAATATCTCTAAATGGATCTTGTGGCTCTCTTCGAGTTGCTTTTCCAAATGAAACTGGTGTAAGAAAATAGTTACCAGCCTCTAGAATACTTTCATCATGTAAAAAAGAGGTTTGATAGTTTCCTCCAGGTGGGCGTGTTGCTAGAATGGTATCTAAGATAGTGACAAAACTTGCATGCTTATTAGGTGTTTTTGTTCTTTGTAAATCTTCTGTACTTACTACTAAAACAAAACCACTATTTTCTTCGGTAGGTACATTAATATGATCGACCTCAATACCCATTACATCTCCAGTACAAACAGTATCTAAGCTTTCAAGTATTCCTGAGCGGGCATCTGCACAAGAGATAACTATTTTGGGGCAATCTGGTTGCCCACCATTAGGCCCACAAGAAAAATGAGGGATTCCATTGTCTTGAAAGGGTTTTAGACCTGTCCCACAACTATCTTTTTCAGTAACAATAAAAGCTACATCAATTGCTTTTTCAAATTCCGTTGGAATAGTAAGTAGCATTTCGCAGCCTTCATCTACTTGTAAAATATTTTCTTCCAATAAATTGATTTCGCCATCATCAACAGCATAATATACTGCTGTAATCACTCCTGTCCATAAATCTTCGGAGTAACCATCACAAAAATTAAACTGATATTCAGCTCCTGGATGTAAAGCATCCACCATATAGGCTTCATTTGGCCATACACCATTGTTCAAAATAGTGGTATCCCTACAATTATCTCCGCAAAGAGAGGCACCAAAACCAGCAGCTGATAGGTTTTGATATGGAGTAACAAATTCAATGCACTGTGCTTGTAACAGGTAGACCTGACAATACATTAGTAATAAAAGACCTAAGTATTTTTTCATGATCATCATTCATTCAAAACTTCAAAATAAATTCGCTTACTTTAGAGGCTATCTTATCGTGGGATGTGTTATAATACAAAGTTACACATTAAAATT
>JAHDHP010000024.1 GCA_020631245.1 Bacteroidota bacterium
ATTGCAGCAGCCCAACACCAACCCAATCCCTCAACAACTCAGTCCCTCAATCCCTGTTTCAGGTCGGGCTATTCGCTTGTAGTTGTCTCACACCCACTTATTCAGCATCGTCCTAGCAGTGTCTTCCGCTGTCAGCCCTGCTAGTCTTTGCTTCATTAAGTGGCTGTTTCGTCAAGCTACCGCTACTATCCCTCACGCAAAAACGATGATTGGATGACTGCATGACAGGATGATTGAATGGCGTTACGCACACACCCTCACCCCCTCAATCCCTTTAGAGTTTGGACAAAATTGTACAGACGTCCATTTATGGCGTCTCACGATGAAGCGTCAATCATTATAGATACAAAATCTGTCTTTTTAGTATTTATTTTAGATAAAAGCTTTCCTTGTTAGTCGAAAAGTTTTATCGTTCTAACTTTAGACGCCATAAATGGACGTCTCTACAAGCATCTCCTAGCGATAAGGATATTCGTCCAAACTCTAAAATCCCTCAATCCCTCATTCCTTCAATCCCTCCATTACCTTATCTTCGTAATCTTCACCATATTCGTTTTCCCACGTTGATTGAGCGGCATACTGCCTGTATTCACGACAATATCTCCTTGTTTAATCAAACGATGTCGCTTCAAAATAGTTTGTACATCACTAATTGTCTGATCTGTACTTACAAACTTATTATAATGAAATGCACGTACTCCCCAAATGAGACTTACGGTATTTAGTAACTCCTCACTTTCTGTAAAAACATAAATATACGCTTTTGGTCGATGACTAGAAAGTGTAAAAGCCGTATAACCTGATTTAGTCATGGCAATAAGGGCAGTTGCCCCTACTTGGCTCGCAATTTTACAGGCATTTAGGCAAATCGAATCTGCTAAGAAAGACTCTGTACCTTCTTCAGGATCATGGTATTTATCAAAAATCGTTTCTTGTGTTTCGATAGATTGAATCACCTTTGTAAAAGTCTCAATTACTTTTACTGGATGTTTTCCTACGGCTGTTTCTCCACTTAACATCAAGGCGTCTGCTCCATCATAAATAGCATTGGCGACATCTGTTATTTCGGCTCTAGTAGGTGATGGATTTTCCATCATACTTTCCATCATTTGAGTAGCAATAATAACAGGTTTAGATGCTTTCAAACACTTTTGTACAATTTCTTTTTGAATGATCGGAATGGTTTCCAAAGGCATTTCTACTCCTAAATCACCCCTCGCAACCATAATAGCATCTGTTACACGAATAATTTCATCAATATTATTTATTGCTTCAGGCTTCTCGATTTTGGCGATCACCTTAGCTGGGTGATCTTTATATTGAATCATACCTTTCAGCTTCAATATTTCGTCCGAGAAACGCACAAAAGATAAGGCAACCCAGTTGACATTCTGAGTTAGAATAAACTCTAAGTCAGCTTTATCTTTAGTAGTCAAAGAGGCAGTAGAGATATCGGTATCAGGTAAATTAATTCCTTTTTTTGAGCGTACTACCCCTCCATAAATCACTTCTGCTTTTACCTCATCCATTCCATTCGTGCTAATTACCTTCAGTTCAATTTTCCCATCATCAATCAAAATACGCTCTTGTGCACTTACATCTTGTGCAAATTGGGGGTATCCCACATACAACCATTTTTTATTCCCAACTGTTTTACGCGTTGTGAAAGTAATTTCATCTCCTGCTTCAATGGTTACTCCATTATTCTCGACTTCTCCTAAACGAATTTTAGGCCCTTGCAAATCAGCTAAAATACTTACATTCGTGGCTAGTTTTTTGTTAACCTCATGAATAGTATTGATGGCAATCGTATGTGATTCGTGATTTCCATGTGAAAAATTGAGTCGAAATACATCTACTCCAGCCTTTATTAAGTGACTAATTGTTTCTACATCTGTAGATGCAGGTCCCAAGGTTGCGATAATTTTTGTACGTGTAAATTGTTGCATGAGCGGTTGTTATTTTTTTAGATAGCGATTTTACGGAAAAAAATTAAGTTTTTTATTCTTTCTTCTTTACTTAATTGGTATCTATGAATAGATAATTTATATTATCAAAAACGAAGAAAATACAAATCATTTTTAATTAGTCCACATTTACCGAACAAATCTGACTATAATTTGATTAAATTAATAGCTAACTTTGTCCCTCAAAATTAGCAGTAAAGATTCACACTTTACTTACTATTTTATTAATTAACAAAAAAATAATTGTTGCATGTCTCAACTAGCTGTAGCAGAAAAAGTACATAGTATTATTGTAGAAAAATTGGGTATTGATGAAGATCAAGTACAACCCAATGCTAACTTTATTAATGATTTAGGTGCCGATTCATTGGATACCGTAGAATTAATTATGGAGTTAGAGAAAGAATTTGAAATTTCTATACCTGACGATCAAGCAGAACAAATACAGACAGTACAAGATGCTGTTAAATATGTAGAAGATCAAATGAGCTAATCGCTTTTCTTACACATCACAAATATGTCTTTAAAACGTGTTGTAATAACTGGTTTAGGAGCTTTGACTCCTATTGGTAACTCTGTAGATGATTACTGGCAGTCCCTTATTAAGGGACGCAGTGGAGCAGGTCCTATTACCCAATTTGACGCTACTCATTTTAAGACGCGTTTTGCCTGTGAGTTAAAAGACCTACAAATTGCCGATTTTATTGATAGGAAGACCCTCAATAAAACCGATCTCTTTACTCAATACGCCATCATTGCTTCCGACCAAGCGATTGCAGATGCAAATTTAGCAGACGATGCCATTGACAAAACAAGAGTTGGAGTTATTTGGGCTTCTGGTATTGGCGGTTTATACACCTTCCAAGAACAGATAAGGGATTATGTTAAACGGGGAGATGGCAATGCTGCCTACCGTTTCAGTGCTTATTTTGTTCCTAAAATGATAATTGATATAGCAGCGGGGCACATTTCCATTCGCAATGGCTTTCAGGGCTTAAACTTTGCGGTAGTATCTGCTTGCGCTTCTTCTACCAATGCGATGATTGACGCGTTCAATTATATTCGTTTGGGTCGAGCTAATGTAATTGTGACAGGTGGTTCAGAATCATCTGTCATTGAAAGCTCGATAGGTGGATTTGGAGCCATGCGTGCTCTTTCACGACGAAACGATGACCCTACTACTGCCTCTCGACCTTTTGATTTAGAACGAGATGGTTTTGTTATGGGAGAAGGAGCGGGCGCATTGGTGCTTGAGGAATATGAACATGCCAAAGAGCGAGGTGCCACTATTTATGCAGAGCTTATAGGTGGAGGGCTATCTGCTGATGCTTATCACCTAACAGCTCCTCATCCAAATGGAGAAGGAGCTATCCGAGTTATGCATGATGCCTTGGATGATGCTCAGATTCCTCCTACTGCTATCGACTATATTAATGTACATGGCACTTCCACTCCTTTGGGAGATGTTAGCGAATGTAAGGCAATTCAGTCGGTATTTGGAGATCACGCTTATCAACTCAATATTAGTTCTACTAAATCAATGACTGGACATCTACTGGGAGCAGCAGGAGCTATCGAGTCAATTGCTACTATTTTAGCCGTTAAACATGATATTGTTCCTCCAACGATCAATCACTCTACTATTGACCCAGCTATTGATCCACAATTGAAGCTAACCCTCAATAAAGCGGAAAAACGCAAGGTAAATATGGCTTTAAATAATACCTTTGGATTTGGAGGGCATAATGCCTCTGTGATTTTCAAGAAACTAACCTAACCCTCCACTTTAACTATCAATTTATTTACTGCCTTCTGTAACCGTTATTTCACATGAATTACCCGTTTTGAGACGCATTCGCCAACTTTATAATAAGCTTTTTCCATCGAATCGAGCATTCGTTAAACAGCTAAGTAGTTTGCTGGGTTACACACCCGCTAATTTATCTGTTTACCGATTAGCTTTCAAGCATAGTTCGAAATCACCCGAAGCCTATACGAGCAACGAGCGTTTAGAGTATTTGGGAGATGCCATTTTAGATGCTATCATCTCGGATTATTTATTTAAAAAATATCCAAAAGAGGGAGAGGGTTTTTTAACGGAGATGCGCTCTAAAATTGTGAAGCGAAAAAAGCTAGGTGAAATTGGTAGTAAACTACACTTAGAACAATATTTGGACTATGACAAATCCTATGTCAAAATCAACAGTACGATTCTAGGAAATGCCTTAGAAGCTCTTATTGGAGCTATTTATATTGATGTGGGATATGGCAAAACTAGAGAATTTATTTTTAAGAAAATTCTTCGCCCTTATATTGATTTAGACGAACTTAAGATAGGAGATATTAACTATAAAAGTCGCCTCTTTGAATGGTCTCAAAAGTATAATCGCAACTTAGAGTTTAAAGAATTAGGTGAAATGATGAAAGGCAGTCATCGCATCTTTAAAATAGGTGCAATGATAGATGGAAAATGTATGGGTAAGGGCCAAGGACGTAGTAAAAAAGAAGCACAACGGGAAGCTGCACAACGAGCATATGATTTGTTGGATGTGGGCAATGATATGAAAACCGATAGTGCTTCTTCGCAGTGAAAGTACAATGACCTCCAATTGATATGTTATGTCTACCAACTTTAAGATTGAAAAGCCCCTTTTAAAAGCTCTTCAGCGACTTCAAAAATCATTGGATGGTGATTTGGAGTTTGATAATCTTAGCCGCACGCTATATGCTACTGATGCTTCCGTATATCGAGAAATACCTCTTGCAGTAGCTTTTCCAAAAAACAAGACCGATATTCAAAAATTGATTGGGTTTGCTTACGATCACCAAACCTCCATTATTCCGCGCACAGCAGGCACCTCTTTGGCAGGGCAATGTGTAGGAACTGGTATTGTAGCAGACGTTTCTCGGTATATGAATCAGATTCTGGAGGTGAATGAAGAAGAGAATTGGGTACGTGTGCAGCCAGGCGTAGTAAGAGATGCCTTAAATGTACATCTTCAACCCCAGGGTTTATTTTTTGGACCCAATACCTCTACTGCCAATCGAGCGATGATAGGAGGGATGGTTGGTAATAATTCCTGTGGTTCCTACTCTATTGTATATGGTACAACGAGAGATCATACCCTTGAAATAAGTGCCATTTTGAGCGATGGTTCAGAAGCCCATTTTAAGGCTATGGACAAAGGGAGTTTTCGACGAAAAGCCATC
Organism: Bacteroidota bacterium; assembly: GCA_020631245.1. GTDB lineage: Bacteria > Bacteroidota > Bacteroidia > Chitinophagales > UBA2359 > JAHDHP01. Next base: position 5,178 of record JAHDHP010000024.1, read on the forward strand.
GGAAATAGCTTGGAAAATGGCTTGTATCGTCAAATAAACCTAGCACTTAGCCACCCTGAAACACAGCGAGAAATTCGAGAACAGTTTCCCAAATCTACTATACATCGCCGCAATACGGGTTATGCAGTAGATGAATTATTAAAAAGTAATGCGTTTGGGTATGAAGGAGATGATTTTAATTTTTGCAACTTACTCGCTGGTTCAGAAGGAACACTTGCCTTTATCACCGAAATAAAAATTCACGTAGACCCACTCCCACCTTCTCATACTGGATTGCTCTGTATACATTATGAAAGCATTAATGAAGCCCTTCGAGCGGTATTAATTGCAATGAAATATACACCTCGTGCTGTTGAGTTGATGGATAAGATCGTACTCGATTGTACAAAGGATAATATAGAACAACAAAAAAATCGCTTTTTTATATCAGGTGATCCTGCTGCTATTTTAATGATCGAAGTAGGAGGAGTTGACAAGGCTGCTGTTATACAAGAAGCTGCTACGATTGAAACAGCTATGAAAGAAGCAGGACTTGGTTATCACTTCCCGCTTATTCATTCACCCGATACAAAAAAGGTATGGACGCTCCGCAAAGCAGGATTAGGATTATTAGCTAATATTCCTGGGGATGAAAAAGCAGTAACTGTTATTGAAGATACGGCGGTAGCCATCGAAGATTTGCCCGCTTATATTGAGGAGGTAGCCCAACTAATGGATCGCTACAAACAACAAGCGGTGTATTATGCTCATGCTGGAGCAGGAGAATTACACCTTCGTCCTATCCTCAATTTGAAAGACCCTGCTGATGTGGTTTTGTTTCGTAAAATTGGAGAAGAAACCGCAGCTTTGGTTAAAAAATATCAGGGTTCGTTGAGTGGAGAACATGGGGATGGACGTGTACGAGCAGAATTTATTCCCTTGATGGTGGGAGAGAAAAACTACCAACTATTTCAACAAATCAAACAGACGTGGGACCCCCAAAATATTTTTAATCCAGGGAAAATTGTCAATGCCCCACCTATGGATACTTCCTTGCGGTATGAGCCAGGAAAAGAAACACCTCAATTTGATACGGTATTTGATTTCTCAGATTATGGAGGCATTTTACGGGCTGCCGAAAAGTGTAATGGGTCAGGAGATTGTCGCAAATTACCTCTATCTGGTGGAACGATGTGCCCTAGTTATATGGCAACTCGCAAGGAACGAGATACCACAAGAGCACGGGCTAATACTTTACGTGAATTTTTGACTCAATCCGAGCAATCCAATCGCTTTGATCACGAGGAAATCAAGGAGGTGATGGACTTGTGTTTGTCGTGTAAAGGCTGTACTTCTGAATGCCCTTCTAATGTGGACATGTCTACCTTAAAGGCAGAATTTACCCACCAATATTACCAAACAAATGGTATTCCTCGACGTGCTAAGTTTTTTGCGCAGTTTAGCCAATATATCAAGTGGGCTACTCTTGTTCCTAGTATAAGCAATGCTTTGATGAATACGGCCTTGAGTGCGCCTTTAAAAAAGATGATGGGCATTGCTCCTCAACGTAGCCTCCCACCTGTTTATAAAACAACATTAAAAAAGTGGTACTCTAAAAATGGGGCTAAAAATCAACCCCAAAATCCCAAGAAAACCGTTTACCTTTTTTGTGATGAGTTTACTAATTATAATGATACCTTGATTGGTATTAAGGCGGTAGAATTATTACAGCGTTTGGGCTATGCTGTAGAAATGCCTGACTGTGTGGATAGTGGGCGTACTTATTTATCGAAAGGTTTATTATTGGAAGCGAAGGAAATGGCAACTAAAAATGTGCAACTTTTTAGTCCACTTATAAGTAAAGAAACACCATTGATAGGGATTGAGCCTTCTGCTATTTTGAGCTTTCGTGATGAGTATTTACGCTTGGTTCCTAATGATCTGCAAGCGAGTGCCAAAACCATAGCCGAAAACTGTTTTTTAATTGATGCATTTTTATGGCAAGAAGTGGAACTGGGTAATATTACTGCTAGTGATTTTCATACTGATCATAAAGAAATTCTGGTGCATGGACATTGCCACCAAAAGGCTTTGTCGTCGGTTGATTATACGGCTTGGTTGTTGAGTGTCCCTACTAATTATTCGGTGAAGGTGATTCCTTCGGGTTGTTGTGGGATGGCAGGTTCTTTTGGCTATGAGGCGGAGCATTACGACATTAGTATGCAGATTGGGGAGTTGGTGTTATTTCCTACGGTGCGGAAAGCTGCTACAGAGGTAATGGTAGTTGCTCCTGGTACGAGTTGTCGGCATCAGATTGCGGATGGTACGGGGAAGAAGGCAGTGCATCCGGTGGAGGTGTTGTGGGCGGCGAGACAATGAGTGGATGAGTGATTGAGTGGATGGCGTTACGTTAATAATCGCTCATTCACTCACTCACTCATTGTTTTGCGTGAGGGATAGTAGTGGTAGCTTGACGAAGTAGCTGCCTAGTGCTGCTACTACTAGCAGGGCTGACAGCGGAAGACACTGCTAGTAGTTTAGCAGAACAGGCTGGTACGAGCCAACTACAAACGGATAGCCCGACCTGGAATAGTGATTGAGTGGTTGGGTGATTGAGTAGAGACGTTGCGCGCAACGTCTTTACAGAAATTGCCCAACCACTCAATCACTATGAAAGGGCACGCCCAACTAATTGGAAGAATGTCTAGAAATAGTTAAATTTGAATAGATCATTATAATTATTTTTTATGCCTGCTCCTAAATTAAACAGAGTAAACTATACCTATCAAGATTATTTAAGTTGGTCTGATAAAGATCGTTGTGAAATTATTGGCGGATCAATTCGAGCGATGAGTCCATCACCCAATACACAGCATCAACGTATATCGCTTTTTTTGTCAACAGAGATTGCATTTTATTTACGCAGTAAAGAATGTGAAGCCTTTACTGCTCCTTTTGATGTACGTTTACCTGAAGTAGGCGAATCAGAAGAGGAGGCTTCTAATGTGGTACAACCTGACATATTAGTTATTTGTGATCCAAGTAAAATAAAAAAACAAGGTGCTGTTGGGACACCTGATTTGGTCGTTGAAATTTTATCTCCAGGAACGGCTTTAGTTGATTTAGAGGATAAATACCAACTTTATGAGCGTCATGGGGTAAGAGAATATTGGATTGTACATACTCATTATCACTTTATTGAGGTGTTTCGATTGGATGAGAAAGGGGTTTATGTATCGACAGGAAAGTTTACGGATTCTCTAACTTCTACTGTACTGAGTGACTTAAAAATTGATTTGACAACAGTATTTGACCAATAGTTCTATTTGTATTATAATATCTTACCTTTTCTTCTTACCTTTGCAGACGTTTTTCGGTATAATACCATATTCTTTTATTTAACTAATTTTTAAAGAATGCTTAAATCTTATGAAACCGTCCTGATTTTCAATCCAGTATTGAAAGAAAAGGAAGTGCAAGAGGTTATAGGCAATTACCGAGAGTTATTAAAATCTTATAAGGCAGATATTGTTGAAGAAGATTTTTGGGGACTCCGGCAATTGGCTTATCCAATTAAAAAGAAGACCACTGGTTTTTATTTGGTACTAGAGTACAAAGTTGATGCAACTGCTATTGATCGCTTAGAGATTCAATTCAAGCGCGACGAAAACATTATGCGTTTCTTGACTATCCGCATGGAGAAATACCATTTGGAATATAATGAGCGTAAACGTCGTGGTTTGGCGGGTCGTAACCGCAAGAAGACGGAAGCGGAGAAAACGAATGAAGAAGGACAGCAGCAGTCGTAATTTTTAATTTTAAAGCCAATATTATGAATCGAAATAGAAATAGAGGTCGGAATAATAATAATAAGGAGGTTCGTTATCTTACTTCTCCTAAAATTGGGCAGCAACGTAAGAAGTACTGCCGTTTTAAAAAGTTGGGAATCAAATATGTTGATTATAAAGATCCTGAGTTTTTGATGAAATTTATTAACGAGCAGGGTAAATTATTGCCTCGTCGTATTACGGGTAATTCGTTGAAGTATCAGCGTAGAGTGGCACAAGCAGTAAAAAGAGCACGCCATATTGCTATATTACCTTTTGTTACTGACCTTTTAAAATAGTTAGACTTATGAAAGTTATTTTATTAAAAAATATAGAAGGTTTAGGTGATGAATTCGAAACGATAACTGTAAAGAATGGTTACGGACGTAATTACCTGATTCCTCAAAAATTGGCTGTCATTGCTAATAAAGCAAATCAAGCGCAGGCAGCAGAAAGAGTTCGTCAGATTACTGCAAAAGAACGTCGTGAGCGTGAGAAGGTGGAGGCATTGATGGAACAAATCAAGGCATCTCCTATTAAGATTGGTGCAAAGGTGGGTACGACTGATAAGATTTTTGGTAGTGTGAACAACGTACAGTTGGCGGATGCTATTAAGCGTCAAACAGGCGTGGAAGTAGATCGTCGTAAGATTGTGATTAAAGAGGAGATTAAGACATTGGGTAGCTATACGGCTACCGTGAAATTCCGTGAAGGGAATTATGAGTTTGATTTTGAAGTAGTTGCTGAGTAGTAACTTAATAAATTAAGTTTTTAAATGAAACCAACAGTCGTAAGATTGTTGGTTTTTTTATTGTATTCGTTTCTTTATTTGCGTCCAAATATTGACAATTAGTTGATTGATTTCTGGCGATACCTTCCATAGCCAAATAAGTAGCAGAAATGTTCCTCCTACAATCATAGAACGTATAGGAATGTCAAGTAAGAAATGTCCAAGATAGGGCACTAATTGATTGACAAGTAAGCTAATGGCTGCAATGATCATTACTTTCCAAGTTCCTCCACTAAAAGGATGCATGTTCATTTTCCACCACACTAAAGCTCCTTTTCCTAGATTGAAAATGAAGACACTTAAAGCAGTGGCAATAGCTGCTCCTGTGATGCCTAATGGGGGAATGAGTATATAATTGGTGATGAAGGTTAAGCCGACCAAACTACTGATTAATACCACATTGTAGCGATAGTATTTGGAGTAAGTAATGATTTCACTATTGATACTTGTCAGCATATCAATGACTCTTGATAAGCCAATAAATAATACCACATACTTTCCTGCTCGATAATCTTCGTCTGGAATGAGATCGAATATATTGTCGATATTCACCCAAATACCTACCAATAATAATGCCCCTACTGTAAATTGATTGATGGATACAACTTTGTAAAGATCATTGATTTTGTCGTACCGCTCTGCTTGTAAATCGTCGGCGACGATGGCTCCTGATATTTGGGCAATGGCTCGTTTAGGGATTTCGATAAACATCCCTAAGAACAAGGCAATTGAATAAACTCCGGTATCATGCAAGCCCTTAAATTGAGCAATCATAATACTGTCTATATTGGCTACTAGAATCCAAGCGGTTCCTGTCAGCAGACTATACATCGCATAATTACCTAGTTCCTTGAATATTTTTTGATTCCAATATTTGAAGTCTATTTTTAAATAGAGTTGCTTCAACCATTGAATGTAAAGCAATAACAAACCTCCTACAATTCCGAATACACCAACGTATAAAGTAACTAATTCACTCAATCCGATCCACTTAAAAAAGTACAGAATAGTAATTACAGTAAAGAGTACGCGCATGATGATTTCGCGTATAATACTCGGTACAACTGTTTGTTTTAGGGCAGAGGTATAGGCTTCGAGGGCACTTTTGTAGACGAAAAAGATGCAAAGTGGGACTACTAAATAGAGGTAGTCTACAAAAAGGGTGGACTTTTCGATGTACCAAGCACTTATTTGATCTTGGAAAAAAAAGAAAAAGAGGAGGAAGCCTACAATTCCCAAAACGGGAAGGAGGAGGAGGAGTCCGAAAAAGCCGTGATGTCCAGTTATATTATCTCGAAATCGAGGAAAGAAGCGAATGCAAACGGCTACAACTCCTAAAGAGGCAAAGGGAAAAAATATCTTAGCAACTGCTTCGATTGTTTTTAGTAATCCGATGATTTCTTCTGATAGACAATAGGGGAATAACCACAATAGATTAAATGCCCCTATCAATACGCCTATGTAGGTGGCAATGGTTACTCTAATACTTTGATCTTTTACTATCCCCATAACTATCTTTCAATATCATAAGTCATTTGCAGTGCTTTTTGTTTGACCATTGGCCAATAAGCTGCTACTTTGTCTGCTGTCAATTGCTGTTTCCATTTATTGGCAAAGGTACTATCAATGGATTTATACAGATTTTGATGGTGTTTGTAATCACCCGCTCCCAAAAGATCAGTATTTAATTCCTGTTCGGTAGCTTGTTCTACATCTATGTAAGTCGTGCCTAGAAAATTGAAAATTTGACACATGGTATCACTCACATTACTCACCAAATCCTCATACCTTACTAGTAACACTTCTTTTCCTTGCTCTTGCATCCAGTGATAGGCTTCTACACTATTATTCCATTTCCATGCCGCATAAGTAGGATTGGAGGCGGGATTATTTTCTAACTTTGAGTAGGAGCTAATGACATCTAATGGATGACGTATTAAGAAGAGGTATTTGCTCGTTGGAAATTCCTTTGCAATTGTTTTGTAGTGAAGAGTTGTTACGGGTGAGTGATCTCCAACTAAAGAAAAGCTTGTTTTGAGTTGCTGCCCATAGTGTTGGAGAAGCTTGGTATAAATATTTGCTGGATTCTGATGTATTTTCTTCCACTTAATGAGGTCGTTTTCTACTTGTTTAAAATCTTGTGGGTTGAGCTGCCAATCTTGATTGTTTTTTTGATAGTCTTTTAATACATCTATGCAAAACGCCTCCCAGACTTGCTTATATCGCAAATGCCATTTAAATATCGAAAAAGGGAGGGCATATTGTTCGGGGGGGAGAAAAATTTCAGGATGTCGATTGAGTAGTAAGGCAAGTAAGGTACTACCATTTCTACCTGAACCCATTATAAAAAAGGAAGAAGGAGCATTAGGAAAAGCTTGTGTACTTTGGGTACGGTTTCCTAATACTCCGTTTTTGAGGGTAATTAAGCTTGGAGCTATAAATTTATACTTTAGACGTTTGAATGTAGTATGCATATTTCCTATCAATATCTTTTACTCCGCAAGAATTTTGCCTTCTTTAACGCGTTTACCTTCGGCATCTCGAATTACATATAAGTAAATAGCAATAGGAAGAAATCTACGATCAAGTGTTCTATTGTTCTCATTTAATTGTATTCTCCAAATAGGTCTACCCAACAAATCATACATATAAAAGACATACCCTTTATCCAGTAAGTCATCACTGATTTGTATAGTAAATATATCACCAGAAGGATCATTTGCTAATATCCTTACAAGGTTGTTTTCCAAAGGTATTTCGACTGCTGTACTATCAACTATTTCAACTGTTGTAGTGTCGGTTATTTCTGTAATCATAATACTACTTTCACAAACCTCTACTATTTCTTCGGCTTTTAAAGCTCTGTTCCAAAAAGCAAAATCGTCCATAGTTCCATTATAATAAGTCGTCGGACTACCTATGGTGGCGGGTTCTGTCCCAATTCGTCCTGGTACAGATGAGTACTCGACTCTAGGTGCGCCAAAACCTCCATATGATCCTCCTGCATCTTCACAATCTATATAAATGTCTATATCTGTCGCTCCTCGAATAATACAAACAACATGATGCCAGTTACCAGTTGTAATCCGCTTTTCACTCACTTTAGTACGACGATAACTAGGATCTGTACCACCTTCATTTGCTCCCATATTGACACTTATCTGTCCCAAACCATTTGCTGAAGTAGTAATCCAAAATCCTGCATAATTATAACTTTGAAAATCAGTTGTACAAATTTATTTCTTGCTTGCTCAAGGCTTTCTGTCTTGACCCAAAAAGAAATGGTAACAGGAAAATCTGGTTTAAGAATAGCAGAATTGGGTAAGGCAACAAAATCATCTATTCCATCAAAATAACGTGCATTACCAGCATCTTCACTTCGACCATTTACCAGTTGTGTTCCCTCCAGTTCGGCATCTAAACCATTGCCACTAATGTCGATAGCTTCACTTTCAAAAGGGTAATATAGTAGTAAGCCATCTGTTAAGTTTTGAGAATAGACAAGATTAGATATTAATAATAAAAAGCAAACACATATATTATTTTTCACAAAAACTACATTTAAACGTATTTCTAAAAATTCAGCGATTGAGAGTGATCTTGATTTTACAATCAATAAAAAAACAACTATCCAAAAATACTATTTATTTTAACACCTCATATTAATTAATTATTACTTTTTATTATCTCCAACAAATCCTTCTGCCGCTGCTCTGTACTAAACCGTTCCACCACTCCCCTTCTCGCCAAACGACCCAAGCGTTCCGTATCACCTACCTCCAACACACGTTTTAATAAAACCTCTAATTGCTTCACATCTCGCTTTTCCAAAATAAAGCCACTTTCTCCAATAATACCAGGAATAAAATTGACCGATGAACCAATCGGCACACACTCACACAACATCGCCTCCGACAAAGCACAACCAAAACCTTCTATAATAGACAATTGCAAATAGTACGTACATTGGCTATAATATTGTCGGAGTTCTTCGGGAGTAAGACGCCCTAAAAAGTTAACATTTTCAGGAACCTCTACTCCATGTGGAGGAGCTTTAAAACCTGCAAAGAAAAACTGACAATCAGGAAATTGTTGGGCTACTTCACAAATCAAATCTCCTCCTTTTAATATAAATTGAGCGGCTGACATGACAGTAATAAACGACTTCGATTCCCGCTTTATCTCTTCCTCCTTTTGCCAAAACTCCGTATCCAAACCATTGAACAAAACTTGGTAAGGAGTCTTCAGGTCAGGAAAAAATTGTTTATATCCTTGTTTTATTATATCTTTATCGCCATAATAAGTGTTCTGTGAGTATACAAGTGATTCACTCACAGGTAAGAGTTTGGTAGCCCACTTATACGAATAATAACAAATTCGTCGTAATAAGGGTCTTCCTAATGAACCATAATTCATTTGCGGTAAATCAGCACAATCAGTACCATTTAAAATAATAAAGACTGGTTTATCAAAAATCTTTCCTACTAATGCGGGCAGAAAAGCCCAGTATCCGCCAAATGATACGACGATTGCTTGTAAGCTAGTAATTTTTGTGAGTAGCACACCCAACTGATGTAATAAGTACATCGGCACCCATTTTTTTTTATTCCATGAGTAGGTATTTATCAGTACTTCATAATGACTGGATAATAATCGTATATCCGTTTTTATAAAGGTAGACATTGCTGGAGCAATATATAATATTTTCGGCTTTGTTTGATCCATATACTGGTGCTTACTACTCTTTTAATCTACGATGATGAATTTAAAAAATTATTCCCTAAGTGTATTACTTTTCTGCTCAACACTCTATGCAAGTGCTCAATGTCTCATACCTCCTAACACGCAACCAGAATTGCCCTTATCTAACCTTCAAGCCCATTTTTCCTTTGAAGACGATTTTAATAATCAGGTAAACAACCAAGAAGACGTCACAGCTTTCGAAACCACATTTGAAGAAGGCTTATTCGGACAAGCTATTTATTTTGATGGTAAAAATGCTTATTTGCACTTTGCCGACCAGTTACGTTTTCAGCCCAATACTAGTAGTACCGTTTCTATGTGGATCAAAACCAAGCAAACAAGTCGGGCGACATTACTTGACCAACGTACAGGTGCTCATTCAGTTAACCACCATAACTATGGTATTTACCACAATTGTTGTAATACTGCTCTACATTACAATTATCCCAATTATAATACTAGTGATAAATATACTAGCATCAATAATAACCAATATTCTATCTCAACAGGACAATGGACACATCTCGTGTTTATTAAAGATGTAGAAAACTCCGTAATGGCTATCTATCAAGATGGATGCATCTATGCAACAAGAAATATTATGGATACTCCTTTCGAAGTACAAGGTGAATTATTATTCGGTAAACTTTATGATGATCGCTTCTTTTATGAAGGCTATTTAGATGAATTAGCAATATATGACCGAGCCTTCAATTTCCATGAAGTTGAGCAACTATATCACCATTATCTTCCTCCGAGTATTGATATTACTTGTTCAGACAACACCCTTTTTATAGAGATACAAAATATGCAACGGAATACGACCTATAACTTCCTACTTGATAACCCTATTGATATTGTAAATAATGGTTGTTATGATGATCAATACAAACAACACCAAATCATCCTACCAGAAAACACACCATCTACTTTACCCATTACACTTAAAGATGACCTCACAACCTGTTCCAGCCTAACTTTACCTATTTTGGATATATCAGAACTTTGTGGCTTTGAGGAAGAACCTGAAGAAGAAATACCTATAGATACCACCAAATGTATTATTACTGTTCCAACTGCCTTTTCTCCTAACAACGACAACCTCAATGACCACTTTTCCTTATACAGTAATTGTCCCATTGATAATATTGAATGGGCTGTATATAATCGTTGGGGCGAGCAAGTTTTCTATGCAGAATCACTCGACTCAAATTGGGATGGCTTCTATCGAAATCAGATACTCCCAATAGGAGTTTACGTTTGGCACTGCACCTACACACCTAGCAATTCGAACTATACTCAAGCAGCGAAAGGCTTAATTCATTTACTAAAATAATCTCGTATTACCTCCACCATCCGATCCGTTGCCTTGCCGTCCCACATAGGCGGCACGCAACTATTCGGCTTAAAAGTTCCTGCCTCAATCGCTGCAATTTTTTCCTTAATCAAATCCATATCAAACGAAATCAACTCATTCGTACCCATCTCTATCGTAGACAATAATTCAGTCGTATCGCGCAAAGTCAAACAGGGCACCTCCCGAAAAGTCGTTTCTTGCTGCACTCCCCCACTATCGGTCAACATAAAATAAGCATGTTGAATCAACTTTTGAAAGGACAAAAAGTCAAGTGCAGGCGTATTCACAATATTCGGATGATTTTCCACCGTCTCCAATAAGTGATACTCCTTTAGCTTACGCAAGGTTCGAGGATGTATCGGAAAAACCAATTTCCACTTATCCGCAATAAAAGTCAAAATCGCCACCAACTTCTGCAATTGCTCCTCCGTATCCACATTCACAGGTCGATGCATTGTCACCAACACATATTCCTTCGATTGAAGCCCAAAATCCTCCAAAACCGTTTGCTTCTGAATCTCCGCATCAAAAGCCACCAGGGTATCAATCATATTATTACCCGTCAAAAATATCTTCGCAGGATCTTTCCCTTCCTCCAACAAATGCTCCACCCCAATTTGCTCTGTCACAAACAAAAAATCCGCAATTTCATCCGTCAACACCCGATTCACCTCCTCTGGCATCGTCCGATCATAACTCCGCAAACCACTCTCCACATGTGCCAACTTCGTTCCCGTTTTATTCGCTGCAATCGCTGCTGCCAACGTCGAATTCACATCCCCCACCACAATCATCAAATCAGGCTCATAATCCTGCAACACCTCCTCCAAAGCCATAATAATCTTCCCAATCTGCGTAGCAGGCGACATATCCCGCACCTTCAAATGATAATGCGGTTTCGTCAATCGCAACTGCTCAAAAAACACCTTCGACATATTTTCATCAAAATGCTGCCCCGTATGCAACAAACGATATTCAAACTCTTCGGGATAAGCCCCAAAAGCCCGTTCAAACTGCGTTATTTTAATAAAGTTAGGCCGTGCCCCAACAATCGCTAATATTTTTCGTCTTTTCTGCATTTCGTCCTTTCAATAATTAATAAATGTTCATCTTCTTATCATATCACCCAATCATTCACTAATTCACTCAATTATTCATTCAATTTCTGGGCGTGCCCCCATTTTTTGTTTATGAAAATGCTACCGCCAGCGTCCACGCTGGTGGCATTTTCATAAACAAAAAATGGGGTCGGGCTATCCGCTTGTAGTTGTCTTGCAGAAAAGGTGTTCGACTATCTCGCCTTACAGTGTCTTCCTCCCGTCAGCCCTGCAAGGCGAAGTCTCACTACCTTTCTGCTTCGGCAAGCTACCGCTACTATCCCTCACGCGAAGACAATGACTGAATGAGCGAATGACTGAATGGCGTTACGCTAATTCGTACAGACAAGGCATGCCTTGTCTCTACTTCATTATAACATCCCCTCCAACAATCCCACCAACTCCCTCGTCAATTCCCTTCGACTATACTTCAAAATCCCCTCGCCATCTACCTCCAAATTACCCGCCCGAAAACCCTCATAATAGTTCAAAATTACCTCTTTCATCCTTGCTTGATCCGTATACTCAATAGCAGCACCCGCCTTCGCCGAATCAATCACCCCTGCAAAATCTCCCCCTTCTGGGCCAATTGCCAAGATAGGGCGACCCGTAGCCAAATACTCAAACAACTTACCCGTCAATACTCCCAACGCATTAGGTGTTCGATTGACTAAGAGGAGGAGAACTTGTGAACTACAAGAATATTGTAATACCTCATTATGTGGAATGTAAGCTATTTTCTCATAGTTTTCTTCCAAGCCATATTGCTTCAAGTACTCGAATACTTGGTAATCAGTTTTACCAATAAAACGCAATTGTAAATCGCGCTTCAAATCAGGATGGGAAGCACACAACTCACCCATTGCCTGCCACAATTCCCGAATATTTCGATCCTTGTTCAAGGAGCCAATATGACTAATCGTAAATTTTTGGGTGAGTGGTGGGCGTTCTATTTCAAAATCCGCAGTATCGTAGCCATTGGTGATAACTGCAAAATTATCCGCTCCTAATTTTACAAAATCCTTCGCACAAAAATTACTGACCGTCAATAGTTGGTCTGCCTCTTTCAAAACGGTTTGTTCCATCCGTCGATGCTTACGATCTGCCCATTTACTCAATTTCAACTGGTCATAAAAATCAATATCCGTCCACGGATCGCGAAAATCTGCCAGCCAGGGCAAACCTGTTGCCCGCTTTACATTCCGTGCAATAATATGCGTCGTATGTGGCGGCCCACTCGACATAATTGCATCTACTGGAAATTCTTTCAAGTAGTTTTTAAGCAGGCGTACCGAAGGGCCAATCCAAAAGCAGCGGGCGTCAGGAATAAATAGATTCCCACGAATCCACACCGCCATTTCTTTGATACGAGAACGTTTTTTGTCACTTTCTTCTAAAAAACCCGCTTGTACTTTTTCTTCCTTTTTCATCCCCAATACCCGACGATACCAATTGTAAGGCTCCCAAATAGGTCCTTTTACAATCTCAATATCCTTTGCCACATCTTTTTGCAAGCTCTCATCCAACATCGGATAATGGGCATTGGCGGCAGTATATACTACTGGCTCCCATCCAAAATCCCGTAGGTATTTGACGAACTTGAGACAGCGTTGTACGCCCGCCCCACCACTAGGTGGCCAATAGTAAGTGATGATAAGGAGTTTTTTCATGGACAGTGACTGAATGAGCGATTGAGTGAATGAGCGACTGAGTGATTGTGGCGTAACGCTCATTCAATCATTCACTAATTCACTCATTCACTCATTGTTTTGCGTGAGGGATAGTAGTGGTAGCTTGCCAAAATGGATGCTTTGTGAAGCAAGGACTAGCGGGGCTGACAGAGGAAGACACCGCTAGGACTATGCTGAACAAGCAGCTATGAGGCAACTACAAACGAATAGCCCGACCCTATTTTTGCTCATCAACCTGTTAGGTTTTTGGTGAGTACCATCAATACTCAATAACGTAATTTCTTAAACCTGACAGGTTTCGATGAGCAAAAATAGGGGCACGCCACTACTTATTCAAAAATTCTATATTCCGCTTCAAACCCGTATACTTCGTGCGTTTAACCGCCGATTTTCGAAAAATTTCATTAAACACTTCCTTCGTTAACTCCTCCCAATCTTGCTTGTTCATTTCTAGCAAATCGGGATGTGGCTCGAACAAAGGTTCTTGGTGTTTTTGGGCAAAACGATTCCAGGGGCAAACCTCTTGGCAAATATCACAACCAAACATCCAATTATCGAATTTACCCGCCATTTCGGTCGGTAACGCATCTTTGAGTTCAATCGTAAAATACGAGATACACTTGCTCCCATCTACGACTTTATCTTCGACAATGGCATCCGTGGGACAGGCATCAATACAGCGAGTACATCGCCCACAATAATCCTTAATAGGCCCATCTGGTTCTAGCTCCAAGTCGATAATAAGTTCCGCTAAAAAGACATAAGAACCCACCGAACGATTAATGAGCAAGGAATGTTTGCCTACCCAGCCCAAGCCGCTTTTGGCTGCCCAAGCTCGCTCCATCACAGGCGCAGAATCGACAAATACACGTCCATTAATCGCACCAATTTCTTCTTCTAAGGTAGCTACCAAAGCGCGAAGCTTATCTTTTACAATCCAATGATAATCTTTACCGTAGGCATAGGTGGAAATCTTGGGAGCTTCGGGGTCTGTTTGTTTGGCGGGATTGTGATAATTGTATAATAAACTCACTACTGATTTCGCTCCATCCACCAGTTTGCGCGGATCGAGCCGCTTATCAAAGTGATTTTCCAAATAGGACATCTTCCCTTGATAAGACCGCTTGAGCCATTCCTCTAAATGCGGAGCTTCCTCTTCGAGATAGTCTGCTTTGGAGACTCCTACGTATTGAAAACCAAGCCGATAGGCAGCTTGTTTGAGGAGAGTTGTATGGGAAGCGATTAGAGACATATTCTTTTTATTTTTAGGAGCCAGGTTTCAGGAGTCAGAGAAGTTTACAGCAACATATTAATAAATTGGATAAACACACACGCATTATCCTTACAACTTCCATTTCTATGGACTATCGACTGATAACTATTGACCAAAAAATCTGCCTCCTGAAACCTGTCCCCTCTTAATCCTCTATCCAATCCGCAATAAACACATTCGTATCTCTCGTACCTCCATTGTTTCTATTGGAAGCAAACACTAGCTTTTTGCCATCATAAGAAAACATCGGGAAAGAATCGAATTGTGAATCAAAGGTAATTTGTTCTAAACCTGTACCATCGACATTAATCATGTATAAATTGAAAGGAAAACCGCGTTCCGATTTGTGATTAGAGGAAAAGATAATCTTCTTTCCAGATGGATGGAAAAAGGGAGCCCAATTGGCTTTTCCTAGATTGGTGATTTGTCTTAAATCAGAACCATCGACATTACACACATAGAGTTCCATATCGGTAGGTGCGACCATGTTTTGAGCGAGTAAGTCTTTATACTCTTTGATTGCTTCGGGTGTTTTGGGACGCGAAGCTCGGAAAATGAGTTGTTTGTTATCGGGAGAGAAAAAAGCTCCTCCATCATAACCCAAACCATCGGTTACTTGCTTGATATCACTTCCATCCACATTCATGGTATAGAGTTCTAAATCACCACTACGATTGGAAGTAAAGACCACTTTTTTTCCATCAGGAGAAACTGTCGCTTCGGCATCGTAGTAGTCATTGTCGGTGAGGCGTTTGGTGATATTTCCTTCTAGATCGGCATAGTAAATCTCGAAGCTTGGATAAATCGGCCAAACGTATTTTCCTATTTTTTGACGATCAGGTACAGGAGGACATTTTTCATCAAATTCGTGAGTAGATGCATAGACAATGCTCTTGTCACCTGGTAGAAAATAGGAACAAGTAGTACGTCCTTTTCCTGTACTCAACAATTTTTTATCAAAAGCATCTTCTGGACGTTGTGGAATATCTCCATAATAGATTTGATCGCATTCAATTCCTTCTTTGGGATTGGAGATTTGTAAGACGAGTTTGTCATCTCCAAAACTGAAGTATGCTTCGGCATTATCTCCTCCAAAGGTAAGTTGGCGAATATTTTTTAAGTTTTTTTCTTGCGGATAACGTAAATCGTCTTTCTCCACTTCTTTTTTTACTTCGACTACTTCTTCTACTACCTCTTTAACGGTATCTTTTTGGACATTTCGATTGCCACATCCGCAGCATAAGTTAATGATTAACAGGCAGGTAGCCCATCCTAGTAATTGTTGCTTTGTCATAATGAATTTGGTTAATTTCGAATTCAAAGATAAGGAATCCGTATGGTTATTTTGAGCCATTTTTAGGAATGTATTCCACCAAGCCTAGTAAAAAACAATACCTTTTTTAACTAAGCACCTTGCAATACTATGTATTTTGTATTACCTTTGTTATTGTTATGGAAAACGAATTTATTCTAAAATGGACTTCGCAGGTAAAGAAAGGAGTATTATCCTATATCGTGTTGCGCGTATTGGGAAAGAATGAATTCTATGGCTATGAACTGATAGAGGAAGTGAAAAAATATACAGAGATCGAAATAGCTGAAGGTACTTTATACCCCTTGATGAATCGCCTCAAAAAAGCAGGGTTAGTAGATTCGAAATGGGTAGAACAAGGATCGGGTATTCCTCGTAAATATTACCACCTTACTCCCTACGGAACCAAAACCAAAGCAGGAATGGATGTTTATTGGGGCAATTTGTGTAATGCAATTGATAAAATACAATAATGAAACGGATTACCTTTCAACATAAGGCTTCTCAGCGTATTTACGATGATTATATCAAGCGTACTAAGCGAAGTATCCGCATTTTGCCCAAAGCAGATCAAGAAGACATTTTGATGGAGTTCAATA
Source organism: Bacteroidota bacterium (assembly GCA_020631245.1). GTDB lineage: Bacteria > Bacteroidota > Bacteroidia > Chitinophagales > UBA2359 > JAHDHP01. The sequence goes on from JAHDHP010000024.1 coordinate 21,846, forward strand.
GCCATATTTATGAGGGAATGGAACGAGGTAAGCAAGGAGAAGAAGTAGATAAACTACTCGATATTTTGCAAAAGCTAGGTACTCCTGAAGAGGTGTTACAGCCTTTGGTAGCTGAGAAAAAAATGGATCAAGCTACTCGGACCTTTAACCCACTGCATGTGTTTAAAGCCTTAGCTTTGAATATCACTAATGGTGTTTCTTATATCATTTTTGCTTTTTTGTACCTCTTTCTATTTACGTTCGTTTTCCTCATTTTTGCCAAGATTGCTTATCCTGAAGATGTGGGGATGTTTTTCGATGAAGATGGCTTTATGGCAATTGGAATGACCTCATTAGGATATGGTGATGGAGTTAGAGAAGTACTAGGGCATTGGTTTATTCCTTGTATGATTTTAATCATTATAGTTTTATACCTCTTTATTACCCTTCTACTCCGTCTCAAAAGAACGTTTTTAAAAAAATAAAAAATGGTTTTTCCATTTTTTTTGCCCCCTAACATAGCAATGCTATGTACTATGCAATACCACTTACAAAGTAATATCAAGTACTAATTTACCTAATAACAATAACCATACACAAAAATTCGACATCATGAAATTACAACTTGAAAATATCAATCATCGTTACGGCAACAATCGTTTACTTTCACTCCTGAATATTGACTTATCACTAGGTACAGGAGTAACTGGATTATTAGGCGTAAATGGGGCAGGTAAATCAACTTTGCTCAATATTATCGCTACTATTTTTAAGCCCACATCAGGTACTTATCTTATTAATGGACAGGATGCGATCAAAAAGCCACAAGAAGTACGAAAATCATTAGGTTATCTACCTCAAAACTTTGGGTATATACCTGAGTTTTCACCGCTCGAATTCCTAAACTATATGGGCACTTTGAAGGGAGCAAGTCCGAAACAGTTGAAGGGTAATATTGAGGAATTGTTGACCTATCTCAACTTGAGTGATGTCCGAAAAAGACCGATGAAAAATTTATCAGGAGGAATGCGCCAACGCGTAGGCATTGCCCAAGCACTATTATTGAAGCCTAAGCTCCTTATTTTGGATGAACCAATGGTAGGACTTGACCCCAATGAACGAAATGCTTTTACCCAAATGCTGACCCAATTAGCCAAAGAAAGTACCATTCTTATTTCTTCACATATTATTGATGACATTGAGAATTTATGTGAGCGAGTAGTGATGTTGGAACAAGGGCAGGTAAAGATGAATATGTCGATTAGTGAGCTACTTGCCCAAACGGAAGGACATGTTTTCGAAGCTTTATTGGATAAAAATCAAATAAATCAATTAAAAGCGGATGCCCATTATCAAATTGTTCGCACCAAATTATTGGGTGATAAAGTAAAGGTACGTTATGTGTCTACAAATGGGCAATTTGCCAATAGCCAAGCCGCGTTCGCACAATTAGAAGATGCATTCATTTTAAATCAGTAGGGGGCGCCCCCTTGTGGTCGCCCAAATAATCTGATCGCCCAATTTATCATCAAAACAACAAAACCATGCACACCATATTTCATTTAGCCCGTCAACAATATCTTAGTAATATTAAACAACAAGGATTTTTATTAAGTGTGTTTATCTTTCTATTCCTTGCTATCAATCTTATTCCTAATCACACTGCCGAATATAGCACCTATTATATCGGAAACTATACAGGTGCGCCAAGTGCCGCATGGCTAGGAAGTTTGGGAGCAGTACTTTGTAATGTAGTCTTATTTATTATTGGCTTTTTCTTTTTAGAAGGACATTACCAACAACAAATTCGGCAAGGAATTGGGCAACTAATTCGAACATCTTCGGCATCGAATACTAGCATTTTGTGGAGTCGATGGTTAAGTAATACATTTACCCTTTTCACCTTCTTAGCCTTGCTTATCACCACTTTATTTTTGAGCAATTTATCCGTAATTATGAGTAATGGTTTTCAGTTATTCACCTTCCTCAAACCCTTTCTATTACTGAGCGTACCCTTCGTTGGAATACTATCTGCCTTTATTCTACTCATAGATACAAGTATCAAAAGTCGCGTGCTTAGAATCATCATTTTTATAACGCTATTTATCAGTGTTCACACGATGACCAACCCTACTTTCATTCCTTTTTTCGATGTAGTTGGTCTTAATGAGTTTACAAATGTCGTTAAACAAGAATTACTCGCACAGCAACTTATTGAGCCTGAAACGGGACATGCAATTGGATATATTAGCAACAAAAAAGACCTTCAATATATAGATTGGACGTACACGAACTGGACACATTATTTAGCTCCCAAATTCATTACTCTATTAGGTTTAGGACTACTCATAGCTCTAAAGGCATTCTTTTTTGGACGCTATAAAAACGCTCAAAGTATGATTCCAAGTTTAAAAAAATCAAAGGAGGAAATCACAACTACAAGCCCTACTCAAAAGCGTCAATGGAAAGATATTCAATCTATTCTTTCTAGCAAAAAATGGCTACACTTATGGCTCCAAGAATGGAAGCTTCTCCAAAAGTTTTTTCATCCTCTCGCCATTATCACCATTATCGCTCTATGGATAGGCAGTTTTTATGCTACAGAAACGGTTGTCACTTATCTGCTTACTCCAGCAATGATGTTACTAGCATTACCACTTTACAATCGCTTTTTCAACAGTATTACACAAAACAACTTAGTTGATTTATTCAGTACAAGTAGCTACGATCACTTACAACAAGCAGGTATCAAAATCAGTATTGCAACGCTCATCAATGTACTACTACTTATACCTATTTTCAAGCACCAAATTCCACTTGAAATAGCGATCACTTTTATTGCATTTACCCTACTAAGTAGCATTGCTTTAGTTAGTAGCCGATACAGAGCCATGAAGCTTTTCGAAATAGCTTATATCATTCTATTTATAAGCTATACAAATGGTAGTCCGCTTATTCCGCTTTATTAAAAAAACAATGACTGAATGAGTGAAAGATTGAATGAATGTTACGCATTTACTCTTTGTGAACCCCTAATAACCATTGCGCACTTTGTGGTAATGCATGTCAAAACGAAAATTCACGAAAAATCAAAAAAAATGTAACAAACTTCAAAAAGAAACGACTTACGTACAACAAAAACCAATAAATAAAAAATACAAACACCATGAAATTAACCATTGAAAACCTGTCCAAAACCTACCCCAACGGTGTACAAGCCCTCAAAAATGTTTCCTTCACCATCGGCAAAGGAATGTTTGGGCTTCTCGGCCCCAATGGCGCAGGAAAATCGACTTTGATGCGCATTATTGCTACCCTCACCGAAGCCGATAATGGCACTGTTACACTAGGTGATATCAATGTCTTACAAGACAAACATGCTGTACGAAAAGTACTAGGATATTTACCCCAAGAATTTGGCGTTTACCCGCGCGTAAAACCACCTGAATTACTCAATCACCTTGCTATCCTCAAAGGTGTCACCAACAAAGGAGAACGAAAAGATTTAATTGACGCACTCCTCGAACGTGTCAATTTACAAGAACATCGCAAAAAAGCCATTAGTAGTTTTTCGGGAGGTATGAAACAGCGATTTGGAATTGCACAAGCTCTCATCGGAAACCCACAACTAATCATTGTAGATGAACCTACCGCGGGGCTTGATCCAGGTGAACGAAATCGCTTTTATAATTTATTGGCTGACATTGGTGAAAATGTGATTGTGATCTTATCAACTCACATTGTGCAGGATGTAAAAGAGCTATGTTCGAATATGGCGATTATCAATCGAGGAGAACTCCTATTTGCAGGTAAACCAAATGACGCTCTTCAAGACCTAAAGGGGATGATTTGGGAAAAGTCAATTGATAAAAAGGACATGGAAACATACCAATCTCAATACCAACTCATTTCCAACAAACTAGTGAGTGGACGCCCTGTGATTCATGTATATAGTGATACCGATCCTGGCAATGAGTTTCAGTCGGTTCCTGCTGATTTGGAAGATGTTTTCTTCTCCAAAGTGCTTCTTTAACGACTGACGATTGAACGGTTGAACGTGCGACGATTGAACGGTTGAACGTGCGACGATTGAACGACCAACGGAATTTCTACAACATAAAAAGTGATTTCTCAAAAGCCTAGGCATTGTGAGTAGCCATTTGACCTCTGAGATTTTTAGTAATAAAAACAACATGAAGGAATGAAGCGAATGCCCTGTGAGTCGTCGTGTTTGAGCGTAGCGAGTTTGACGACTGAAAGCCATTCCAAATG
>JAHDHP010000379.1 GCA_020631245.1 Bacteroidota bacterium
TATCCAATAACTCAAAACCTTCATAATACCTCTGAAGCCCAAAGGTATTATGAAGTTCTCCCGTTTTCCACTTTTCGAAGCTTTTCAGTGCCATCTGATCTATTTTTGATGTATATTCTTAAAAATACCGAATCATAATAGATCTTACAAATCTTTTTATACAGTAGTAGTAACCACCCGCTTCTTATTCTTACTACGCAAGATAAACAAGACAAACAAATTGAAAAAGTGCATTACACCCAATACCACGACAATCAAACCTATCTTTACACTCAGCATTTCAATACTCGCTGCCACAGAAATAATATCCGTTTTTACAATCAAATTTTGAAGCGCATAGCCAAAATTGACCAAGTAAAAACCAACCAACAAAAGGCGGTTGATACTATCTACTAGCAGGCTATCATTATTAAAAATTTCCATCAAAAAGACACGCCCATTGGTGAAGAGGGTCTTCCCTACCCAGATCGTCAGAATGAGGGTGATAAAAATATAGGCGGTATAAGTTATTACGAGGTAATCCATAATAGTGATTTAATTGTTAAATAACAGAACCCTTTGTCATTGTATCTTTATAACACTTCAAAGCTACAATAAAGTTTCTGAACTTTCAATTATTTTTGAAAATTCATTTATTTTCTCTAATCTCCCTATCTTTACCCCATGAACCACCACCAAAACAAATCCCTCCACTTCCGCCACCTTCAACACATTTCCTATCAAGAAGCTTGGGACTATCAAACCAAGCTCCTTCAAGAGACAGTGGCGATAAAGTTGGCAAATCGGAAGTTGCCAAAAGCGGAACAACAGCAAACACCCAACTACCTGCTTTTTTGCAATCACCCACCTGTGTACACACTCGGTAAAAGTGGCAAGCCCGAACATTTGCTGCTCAACCAAGCAGGTTTAAAGGAGCAGGAAATTGCCTTTTTTAAAATTAATCGGGGGGGCGATATTACTTATCATGGCCCTGGTCAGGTAGTCGGCTACCCTATTTTGGATCTCGAAAATTTCTTTACCGACTTACACCGTTATTTTCGCTATTTGGAGGAGGTGATAATTCGCACGTTAGCAGAGTATGGGATTGTAGGGGGACGCATCGAAAAACAGACGGGGGTATGGATAGATGCGGATAAGCCACTAAAGGCGCGGAAAATTTGTGCTTTTGGAGTGCATTGTAGTCGGTGGGTGACAATGCATGGCTGGGCCTTGAATGTGAATACGGATTTGCGCTTTTTTGATTATATCATTCCTTGTGGGATTCGGGATAAGGGGGTCACTTCTTTACACAAGGAATTGGGAGTAAAAGAAGTGGATATTAGGGAGGTGGAAGAAAAATTGAGGAGACACTTTGAGGCAGTATTTGGAACCACAGAACACAGAGAGATTTAACACAGAGAAGGCAGTAGGGGTAGACCTGTGTGTCTACCCACTTTAATCGTTCAACCATTCTATCGTTTCTCCTACTGTGGATGATACCCCTTAAAATTTGCCCGCAACTTCTCCACATCCAACACTACCTCCTTCGTTTCCTGCTTCACATACATTTCCGTTTGGTCGGTATGATGCGGGCTTTGCGGCTTCATACTATTCCCAAAAGCATTAATCGTTTGCATTTCTTCGAGGCCATCTTTACCGTATTTCGCATAAAAAATATAAGAATCTCCTGCTGTTATTTTGAACGTCCCTTTTTGATGCGGAACAATCGAACAATTGGCTAAAGTATTCAAACTACCATACATTGGCATTTCTACATCATGACGTACTGCCTTTTGAACATGTCCCAAAGCGACTTCTAAAGTTCCATAATGTTTTAATAAAAACTTTTCGGCAAGTAACATCGCCTTTACTATCTCTTCTTCTGGCATCTCCTTTTCAACATTTCCAAATTGCGACTTGATATACACTGCAAAATAATAGGCCGTAAGCACCATTAAACTAGCTTGTTTATTCTTTATATCAAAAGAACCGTTCCATTTATCATATACAGCTTTGTAGCTTGCTAATTCTGGATGTGCAGCTATTATTTGGGGTATATCATCTCCATTCATCACATTTCGAAAAGACATTTTCTCCTTATCAATCGTTATATCTTCGCGTATTTTTCGAGCTTCTTCATAGCTTATTTTGTCGTAATTTTTGATCAATTTCTCAAAAGTATTGGCACGTAAGGTATTGCTTGTTAGTAAACCAAAACTCTTTGGAAACTCTTCGGGTTGTGGGTTTTCTTCAGGGGCGGTCATTCTAAACACCGTATTATTACAATTGTACACATAGCCAGCTATTGGATTTTTGATTTGTGGCAAATCCTTCACAGCATGTATCTCGTCTAAGTTCCAATTATTGGAGGAAGTTGTACCATCCAATATGCCCGACCAATCAAAGGCTTCATCTCGGTTTGGATGTACGAAGTTACTAAGGTGGTAAATGTTACCATCTCTATCTGCATAGGTAATCGTTTGCCCCGATAATCCTTGTACATCTAATGCGGCTTTAAATTCGTCAAAATTGGTAGCCTTTCCCATTTTGTACCATTGTTCGGGGGTTTTCAAATTGTGAAAAGCATTAGTTTTGAAGGCATAATATCCCGATTCTTTCTTAAAAACAGGCCCATGTACACTCCAATAATACTGCTTGGAAATAGGTATGGTTATCAGTCCTAATTTTACCTTCAATTTTGCTTTATACGCTTCCAATGTTCGCCATTCTCCATCATACTTATACTGATTTTTATTGTTAGGATGCATTTCCAGTCGGTACACATCTACTGTGTTATGATAGTTAGTGGTATGCGTCCAACCTAAATGTCGGTTACTTCCCAATGCAGGAAACATTCCTCCGACAGAAAAAGTAGCTCCATACATTTCATAACCTTCAGCACTGTGAACACTCACCTCCCAAAAATTGCCAATATTATTTACTGGTTGATGCGGATTTCCTATCAAATAGCTTTTTCCATCAGTTGTAAAATGAGGCGCAAAAGCCATTGCATTTGACCCGCGCCCTGCCTGTTTATCTAGTAACACATAATCAAATTCATCATCCATTAACTTACCCAACTCCATCACCGAGTTATGTAATAATAATAAATGAAGGGTATGGGTTCCTAATACTCTTTTAGGCGTAAGTGGAAATATTTTCGAGGATTTTACCTCTTTGGGATGTGTTGCTGCATATTTATTAACCGCAGCACAATAAGCCTCCAACATATCTTCCATTTGTGCATCAATATCTTGTTTATATCGCTCCTCTACAAACTCCTCAATTTTAAACACTTGATAGATAAAGTCCAATAATGCTCCCCCTTTCCCCATCAATCGCCCTGAACGCCCTACCGAAGCCGCTATATCGTCTTGCATAATATTAAAATTATCTTCACACTGCGCCCAAGCCAAGCCATATACTGCTTCAACATCTGTTTGACTAAAAATATGAGGCACTCCATAAGCATCTCTTACAATTTCAATATTTTTGATATTGACTGTCTCTTGTGCAAATACAGATAAGGAATAATACAAATATAACAAGGTAATACAAAAAATTCTTGACATAAATATTTTTTATGGAATGATGGAACAATCGATCAATGGACATTAATCGTTAATCACAAAAATAAAGGGAAGGAAAATAAAAAAATTTGACGCAGGTTAAAAAAACGGAGAAATAGCCTATAATTTCCCTGCTCGCACTCGACTCAAAGTACCCAATGCCATTTTGAGGTAGGAAGCGATATAGGTAAGTGGTACTCTTTGAATCACTTCAGGACGAAACTTACAAAATTCTTGATAACGTTGATTAGAGGAAGGAATACGTAATAGTTTATTTCTAACTTCATGATCTACCAATGCCTTTCCCATTACTTCAGTAATAACGGCATAATATTGAGGAAATTGATTTAAAAATTGGATAAAATTATCTTTTGAAATACCTAGTAAAGTGGTTTCTTCTATTGCCTCTACATAAGCATTAGACTTCGCTTCAGAAAGTAGACCATGATACTGTCCAATAGGCATATTCTCAAAGGCAAATTCAAAGGTTTGTTCTACTCCTTTCTCATCTATATAATAAAACCGCACAGCTCCTTTGACAATAAAAGCTAAGTATTTAAGTACATCGCCTTCACGAAGAATAATTTCTTTTTTCTTAAATGATTTTGAAATAACTACTTGATTCAAGCTGTCTATTTCTGGTTGAGTCATTTCAATATAACTCAATAAAAATTGAACCAATCGCTTTTTGTTATCAACAGTCATATTCTTTTTTTAAATACGATGGAACGACAGACGTAAATCGTGAATCCTCAAATCACCAAACGCAAAAACCCCCAAGATGCTTTGACCTTG
>JAHDHP010000380.1 GCA_020631245.1 Bacteroidota bacterium
AGGAAATTCGATTGTCTTTGTTGTTTAGAGATCGGAAATGAGTAGTTGCAAGGGGAGGTGGTTGTGTGTATGTTATTAGCTTTTCGGAAGGTAAGGCAAATTAAAAAAACTAAATCCCTAGTACTCAGTCAATGTTAAAATGACGAATTGATTTAGAATGAGTTTTGATTTCCAATGAGGCACAAAACGTAGGCATAGCCAAAGCTAAGGCGAGGCTTTGTAACAAAATTGGGGAGCAAAAATCGTCAAAAGCAATCGTCAATTTTATCTTGACAGAGTACTAGAGATGAGGAAGTTATTATTTATCCGTTACTAAAAGCAATGAATTAGGAAATACCAAGCTAAAGGTACTTCCTTTTCCCGCTTCCGAATGTACCAATATATCGCCTCCTAATTGGAGCATTACTTCTTTACAAGAAGCCAATCCAATACCACTACCCTGATATTTCGCACTGCCATGTAAGCGTTCGAAAATGCCGAATATTTTTTGATGGTATTCAGACGAAATCCCAATTCCATTATCACTAATGTCTATTTGAAATACGTTTTCTTTAAATGTTGGGTGAATACTTATTATTTTGGTTACATTTTCATTGTATTTTATTCCATTATCAATGATGTTTTGTAGGAGCAAATAATAACGGGTATAATGACCTTTGATTGTTGGAAATGGGTAATCCAGGTTAAGTGATAAGTAGCCATTGATAATCTGAGATTGATAATTTTGTTCTAAGTCCTCTAATAATTGATTCAAATCGATGGCTGTTAAATCTTCTTTTTTCTTCCATGAAATTTTGGAAAACTGAAGCATCTCTTCAATGAGATTTTCTAATTGTTTAGTACCAGCAATAATATACTCTACGTATTCTTGTTGGGGTTTATTTTTTTCTGTTTTATCCATTTTTCGCTGTAATAATTGCGCAAAACCCATCATATTGCGAAGTGGGCTTTTGAGATCATGGGATAAAGCATAATTGATCTCTTGCATTTTTTTATTGGCATTATTTAGCTCTTGATTACTATTCGCTAGTGCAGTGCGACTTAGTTTGAGTTCTTCTACTGATTTAAAAGTGGCAAATGCTTTTTTTTCACTGTCATACAGGTAGTAAAATAGAAACGATGTAAAAATATTGAGCGAAAGAGATAAATGTATAGTTATTATGTTTACGTATAGAAGGAAAAAACAGGATAATAAACCATTAAATACGATAATATATTTTGTCCATTTTCGAGTTCCAGCACAACTAATAGCTACTATTAGATGAAATATGATAAAAGCTGATTGAGAGTCGTAAGAACGATTAATTAATGTTGCTTCTGTTTTTAATAAGTAAATAAGAGGGATGGTGTGTAATAAAATATTGATTAAATGTAAAGTGTAGATAGGTAATAACCACGATTGCTTATATTTGTAAAGACCATGAATAATAATTAATACCAAAAGTGTGCTAAATATACCCCAACATTGTGTAAGGAAATAAGGGATAGATAATTCCCAGGTTTGGGGTATAATGATAAATAACATATAACCAATCAAACCAATTAACATGAATATCCTCCCTTGATAGAAAGTTGTTTCAATAAGATGTTGATGATATAGTTTTTTTATAGAATCCATCAGGTGCTAGAATATGAAATTTACTTTATATAAATTAGATCAATAACTATACCACCTGCTTGAACTAAAGAGCTATAAATATAATATTTACGAGTGTGGCTAAGTATTGTTACATATTAGTTTGAATTTGGGTATAATAATTGTACTTTAGTAAAATCCTCGATATTTTCAGCCCTTCGCCCTTTATACCTAATTACGCCAAGCAACTCACTAATGAAACGAATACTACTTATCGTTTTTTGTATTATTGTTACGTACAGTACAAGCCATGCTACTACAAATGTAATCAACTGCGATTCACTAGGACAAGTCATTCATACTATTTTTACTACGGATCAACTTGATCATCAAGAAACTGCCGAATTAGCTCCACCATTATATGAACAAACTAAAAAAGGCAAATGCGATTGTAGGATAGAAGCTATGAATTTACAAGGATTTGTATTTTATAACCAACATCAACTTGTAAATGCCAAAAAAGTATTATTAGAAGCAGAGGCACTACTTCAAAAAGGAGAAGGTAATGCTACTACTTATGCGACGAATCAATTATTTCTTGGACTTGTTTATGTACAAGCCAATGACTATGAATCAGCTATTTATTATTTTGAACAGTGCAAACAAAAACATGTCGAAATAGGAGATGAAAAAGGCATAGCAGATGCTTCCCTCAATATGGGGGTTACTTATTTAGATATAGGAGATTTTGATAAAGCAGAAGAAAAGTTATTAGAGGCCTATAAAGTCAGTCAGTCAACATCAGCGGCTTTTATCAGTGGATATGCCGTTCAGAATTTAGTGCGTGTATATTTACATAACAAGCATTTTGACAAAGCCATTGAATATGCCAATAAAGCAATCGAAATTTGGGAAGCAGAAACATTTCCCAAAGGCTTGTATTATACACACATTATTCTTTCTGATGTCTACAAAGAAAAGAAAACTTCGGATGCTCAAGTTAGACATTTACAAGAAGCACTACGATTTGCTAATGAGGCAGGCATTTTGGTAGAACGTAGTACCCTTTATAACAAATTGGCACAAGCTTATGAAACAAGCAAACAATTTCAACTATCCAAAGAATTCTATAAAAAAGCACTTGATTATGGATTTAGTTTTGATAATGATGAAATGAAAAGTGTTGTTACTAACTTAATACGGCTTCACGCAAAAGATGAAGAGTACGATAAGATTACTGACATATATGACCTCTTACTCCAAAACTACCAAGAAAATCAGGCTTTACAACAAATAGAAACAGAAGAACGTATTAGCAAAGCTATTTCTCTAGCTACTCAAATTGATGAAAATCAGTCGTTAAAAAAGTCCAATGAAGAAATTACATACAAAATAAAGGGGCGTAATGTTACCCTTCTGTTATTACTACTACTGATCCTATTTATTGCCTATACCGCTTACCGTTTCTATAAAGAAGGAAGAGTACGTAAAGGATTATTGCAAAAAATTAAACAACAAAATATCGAATTATCAGGTATCAACAAAGAACTAACGCACTCTAAAGCCATTATAACAGAACAAAATCAAACACTTGCATCTAAAAATAAAGAACTCAAAAATTTTGCTTACGTCGCCTCTCATGACCTAAAAGCACCTGCACGTACCATCCAATCTTTCGCCAGTCTACTAAAGAAAAAAATACAGAAAAATCCTAACACGGAGCTACTTGAACTAGTAGATTATATCGAAAAAGGAGGGAAAAATATGAACGAGTTAATTTCTGACTTACTCACCTACGCCAAACTCGAAAAAGATAATTTGCAATTTCGAACCGTTGCTGTATCACGCTTACTAGAAGATGTTTGCTTGGGTTTACAACAACAAATTCAAGAAAAAAAAGCACAGATAGAGGTTGGAAATTTACCTACACATATTTATGCCGATAAACTTAAATTAAAGCAAGTTTTTCAGAACCTTATCTCTAATGCGATCAAATTTTCTAATGACAATAGCAAACCTCACATACATATTTTTGCTACCGAAACCAACGAACATTTTAAGTTTTACATAAAAGATAATGGCATTGGAATTGCGCCCGAATACCACGACCAAATCTTCCAGATGTTTCGCCGCTTGCACGCAGCTAGTGAATACGAAGGTACAGGCATCGGACTAGCTACCTGTGCCAAAGCAATTCAATTACATCAAGGAAATATTACGGTACAATCTAATGAAGGACAAGGGAGTACGTTTAGCTTTACAATTTCTAAGAGGCTGTCTTGATTTTAGAATTGGAGCTGAAAAAGTCAGATTTTTGATTCTAATGCAGGCTTTTTTAAGGGACATAGCAGGGCTACGTGCCGAAAAAAAGATATAATTAGAAGTGAAAAGATGCTTTTTCTAAGCCTGATTGTAAAATCGAGACAGCCTCTAAGGCATTAGCTTTACAAAAGACTACTTAGAGTTTAGTGATTATATTTGGGCGTGTCCTTCCACAGGGTTTCGGGAACAGAAGGAAACCCTGTCATACCAAGCCTTCCATTGCTCAGTCCTTCTGTCCCTCAATCCCTGTTACAGGTCGGGCTATCCGTTTGTAGTTGCCTCGTAGAAAAAGTGTTCGGCTAAAGTTCTAGCAGTGTCTTCCTTCGTCAGCCCTGCTAGTCCAAGCCTCACTACCTTTCTACTTCGCCAAGCTACCACTACTATCCCTCACGCGGTAGACAATGAGCGAATGAGTGGTTGAGTGAATGAGAC
>JAHDHP010000381.1 GCA_020631245.1 Bacteroidota bacterium
CACTGTTGACAATCTTATCAAGATTGTGTAAATTGGAAAAAGTTAAACATAGAAAATCTATATTATCTTTAAATAATGCAATAGATGATTGATATTGATGAAAGGTTAATACAAGTATATTTAGAGTTATTAAATAACCTGAATGATGCCAGTAAGTTAGAGATTATATCTAGGCTTAGTCTTTCTATGCAACAAAAAGAAGAGAAGAGAAAATCTAGTTCTGCGTCTGAATTTTATGGTGCTTTTGAAGGGGAAGAATCAGCAGAGGAGTTAATAAAACATATTCGAGAAGCTCGAGTATTTAATCGAAAAATAGAAGATTTTGACTAAATATTTGTTAGATACCAATATTTGTATTTTCTTATTTAAGGGAAAGTATAATATTGACAATAAAATAGATAAGGTTGGGTTTTCAAACTGTTTTGTTTCCGAAATAACATTGGCAGAATTAAAATACGGAGCTGAGAATAGTCAGAATCCTTCAAAGCATCACCAAGTTGTGAATGAGTTTCTTAAAAAAGTCCAGCTTTTACCTATTTTTAATACACTTGATGTATATGCTAAAGAAAAAGCAAGACTCCGAAAGAAAGGAACTCCAATTGATGATTTTGACTTATTAATTGGAGTAACAGGGAAAGTAAATAATTTAATTGTTGTCACTAATAACCTGAAGCATTTCCAGCGTATCGAAGGATTATTAATAGAAGATTGGACACTCATTACCCCTTCTTAAACAACTCCTGCAACTCCTGCAACTTCAATAAAGCCTCCACTGGCGTCAAGGTATTCACATCCAAACTTTCCAAAATGCGGCGCGCCTGTGACATCTTTCCATCCACCTCGAAAATACTCATTTGATACGTCGTAGGAGCCTTGGGCAATTGGCGCAAGTTTTCACGTAAATCATTCGAAATACTCTTTTGCTCCAACTCGGCAAGAATCTCATTCGCCCGTTTCACAATACTTTTCGGCATTCCCGCCATTTCCGCCACATGAATCCCAAAACTTTTCTTCGTCGCTTGCGGAATTAAACGACGCAAAAAGACCACCTTATTATCCACTTCCTTCGTTGCAATCGAGTAGTTTTTGATACGCTCAAAATTATTGGAAAGCTCTGTAAGTTCATGGTAATGGGTAGCAAACAAAGTCTTCGGACGCGCCTTTTTATGTTCGTGTAAATGCTCTGCCAAGGCCCAAGCAATAGAGATACCATCATAAGTACTAGTACCTCGCCCAATTTCATCGAGCAAAATGAGACTTCGAGGTGAAATATTATTCATAATACTGGCCGTTTCATTCATCTCGACCATAAAGGTAGACTCACCCGACGAAATATTGTCCGAAGCACCTACCCGTGTAAATACCTTATCTACCAAGCCTATTTGTGCAGAAGCAGCAGGAACAAAACTTCCCATTTGAGCCATCAACACAATCAAAGCCGTTTGGCGGAGTAGGGCAGACTTCCCCGACATATTAGGCCCCGTAATAATGAAGATTTGTTCTTCCTCACTATCCAATACAATATCATTCGGCACATATTCATCACCCGCAGGAAGCTGCTTTTCAATCACAGGATGTCGCCCCGCTTTAATTTCTAAGCGTAGACTCTCATCAATCGTTGGGCGGCAATAATTATTTTTTTCAGCCACTTGTGCAAAACACAATAAACAATCCAGTCGCGCTACCAAAGAAGCATTGAGTTGAATAGGACGAATATACTCTTGCAAACTCAACACCAAATCTTCAAAAAGCTGTGTTTCAAGGCTCAGTATTTTTTCTTCCGCTCCGAATATTTTTTCCTCATATTTTTTCAATTCAGCAGTAATATACCGCTCCGAACTCACCAATGTCTGCTTACGCAACCACGTATCAGGCACTTGATCCTTAAAGCGATTACGCACTTCAAGGTAGTAACCAAACACATTGTTGAAACCAATTTTTAGAGACGTAATACCCGTAGCCTCACTTTCTCGTTGTTGCATTTGTACTAGGAAATCCTTCCCACTTTGCTGCAAATGGCGCAACTCATCCAACTCTTCCGATACGCCTTCAGCAATCACATTCCCCTTACTCACCATCGCCGAAGGTTCTTCCATCAATACCACCTCAATTTTATCACGGATCACCTGACACAAATTGAGTTGGTCGCCCAGTTTTTGGAGATTCGGATCTTCCGACTCCATACACAACTTCTTAATCTCAATAATCGCCTTCAATGCTTTCTTAATCTGTACCACCTGTCGCGGATTGATCCGCGCCATCGGTACACGAGCAATTAAGCGTTCGAGATCCCCCATTTGCTTAATCAATTCGATCAAGTCCTCTCGCAATTCTACTTTCTCCAGCAAGTAACCCACCATACTCAAACGCTGCTCAATCTCCCGCTGATTTCGTAGCGGAAGAACCACCCATTTTTTGAGTAAACGACCACCCATCGGAGAAGTCGTATGATCCATAATGTCAATCAGGCAAGTCCCTTTTTCATGCATACTGTATAGCAACTCCAAATTGCGAATCGTAAAACGATCCAACCATACATAGCGATCCTCCTTGATGCGCGAAATAGAAGAAATATGTTGTAGCTTTTGATGCTGTGTTTCTTGGAGGTAGTGAATAATACTTCCCGCAGCAATGGACGCACTTTGCAAGTCTTCAATCCCGTAACCCTTCAAAGATTGTGTTTTAAAATGGAGTAGGAGTTTATCACGCGTAAAATCAGGCGCGAAAATCCATTCTTCAAGCGGGTACAAGTAGAAACGATCTCCTAAATATTCTTCAATTCGTTTTTTATGTGCTTTCGAATAAATGATTTCAGAAGGGGTGAGACTTTGCAATAATTTGTCGATATACTCAGCACTACCTTGTGCCACGAAAAACTCTCCCGTAGAGGCATCCAAAAAAGCAGCTCCAATTTCCTTTTTATCAAAATATAAGGCCGCCAAATAATTATTCACCTTATGATCCAGCATCTTCTCATTTAGCGCAATACCAGGAGTTACCAATTCTACCACCCCTCTTTTTACCAATTTCTTCGTCTTCTTCGGATCTTCCAATTGATCACAAATGGCTACCCGATACCCCGCCCGAATAAGTTTAGGGAGGTAGGTTTCAAGCGCGTGATGTGGAAATCCTGCGAGTTCTATTTCAGAAGCAGCACCATTGTGGCGTTTGGTGAGGGTAATACCTAAAGCTCCTGCCGTTTCAATAGCATCTTGCCCAAATGTCTCATAAAAATCTCCTACTCTAAATAAAAGGATCGCATCTGGATATTTACCTTTAATGGTATTATATTGCGTCATTAAAGGCGTTGATTTCTTCTTTTTGCGGGTTGTTTTTGCCAAGTTTTTGTACTTTGTGGACGTAAAATTTGAATAGAGATGAAAGGATACAAATGTACGATTTTTCTTCGAATTGACTTTTATAATAACCTTTATAAAAGATCTATTATTTACTTAGAAGGGATGAACTTTTGTACAGCCGTCCATTTATGGCGGCTCAAGATGAAACGTCAATCAATATTGATGAGTTTAGATTGTCTCTAGGCGAAATCTGACTCCTGAAACCTATCATCTGACTCCTTAATTAAATATGATGCGCAAAATACCCAATCACGAACTTGATCGAAAAAGCCTCCAAGAATTTCAAGAGGCAGCTACATCCTCCCCATTTACACTCGTCCTAGATAGTGTGCGAAGTGCCTATAATGTAGGTTCCATATTCCGTACCTCCGACGCCTTTCTCGTTGAACGCATTTATTTATGCGGTATTTCGGCACGTCCTCCCCACAAAGAAATTCGCAAAACAGCATTAGGTGCTTCTGATTCGGTCGCTTGGGAGCATGAACAAGAGATACTTTCAGTTGTTGAAAAACTAAAAAATAAAGGCTATCAAATCATCGCCATTGAACAAGCAGAAGGGA
Organism: Bacteroidota bacterium; assembly: GCA_020631245.1. Classification (GTDB taxonomy): domain Bacteria; phylum Bacteroidota; class Bacteroidia; order Chitinophagales; family UBA2359; genus JAHDHP01. The sequence continues at coordinate 3,920 of JAHDHP010000381.1, forward strand.
GTATCTCGCTCCAAGATTTTGAAGTGCAAACAGACCAAAAATACGCGCTCGTATTTGGGCATGAGGTGATGGGCGTATCGCAGGAAGTCATGAACTTAGTCGATGCTTGTATCGAAATTCCTCAATGGGGAACGAAACATTCTTTAAATATTTCTGTAAGTGTTGGGGTGGTGTTGTGGGATTTGGGAATGAAGTTTCGGAAATTGTAGTTGTCGGGCGTGCCCAAGCCGCAATCCTACCACCTGCCCGTTCATGCGTCTTCGCATGAACTATGCAGATGGCAGCACTGCGGTTTGGTCGGGCTATCCGTTTGTAGTTGCCTCACACTAGCTTGTTCAGCTACATTGCCTAGCAGTGTCTTCCTCCGTCAGCCCTGCTAGTCAAAGCTTCACAAAGCT
>JAHDHP010000382.1 GCA_020631245.1 Bacteroidota bacterium
GAGGAAAAAGTATTGGAATTATTGGTTATGGACATATTGGTTCACAAGTATCTATCTTGGCAGAAGCAATGGGAATGCGAGTGTTTTATTATGATATAGAACCTAAATTACCACTTGGAAATGCGACTGCTTTGGATAGCCTGGAAGAGTTATTGAGCTTGTCGGATGTCGTTACCTTACACGTTCCAGAAGATCCTTCTACCATTAATATGATCGGAGCTACAGAAATTGGTCAGATGAAGGAAGGGGCTTATTTATTAAATCTAAGTCGTGGTACTGTCGTTGATATTCCTGCATTAAGCAAAGCATTGAAAGATCGTTTCTTACATGGGGCAGCTATTGATGTATTTCCAAAAGAGCCTCGTTCCAAAGAAGAACGTTTTAGTTCAGAATTACAAGGCCTAGAAAATGTGATTCTAACGCCACATATTGGAGGTTCGACGATGGAGGCACAAGAAAATATAGGGAAAGATGCGGCTTTTAAATTGATTAATTTTTTGGATCGAGGTATTACAGTAGGCTGTCATACGATTCCTGAACTCAATTTGCCAATTCATCAAAATACGCATCGTATTTTGCATGTTCATAAAAATGAACCAGGTGTATTAGGCGAAATTAATGGAGTAATTTCGAAGCAACATGTAAATATTTTAGGACAGTATTTGAAAACGAAAGAGGAAATCGGATATGTGGTATTAGATATTGAAAAGACTGATTCTAATTCTATTTTAGAAGCTTTGAAGGGGGTGAAACACACGATTAAAGCAAGAATTTTGTATTAAGTCCTGAAGAATTAATTAAATAGAAAATAGAAAAGGAGACCATCAAAACGATGGTCTCCTTTTTTTAATTCATCAAGTAATTACTTCGCCTCAATATTAAATCCAACATTCACCGTAGGGCGAATAAACTTATCACCAAGTGACTCGTCATTTCCATAAGAAAGTCCCCAGTCAGCACGGTTGATATTAAAACTTGCTTTTGCCTTCATCATCCCACTATTCATATTGATAATAGCAGGAAAGGTGATATTCTTAGTTACACCTTTCAAAGTAAGGTTTCCTGCAATCGTATGGGTAGAGCCTTCCAATAATGGCTTTTCAGCATCAGCAGCAGGAGCTTCGTAAGCTTTGACGTCAGTTACTTCAAACTTGCCTTCTGGAAATTTTTCTACATCAAAAAAGTCAGGAGACTTCAAGTGTCCTGCTAGTTGTGCATTCATATCGTCAGAGCTATCTAAGGCGTTTAGTGTTGACATGTCAAAGGTGAAACTACCCGATTTAATGGCATCACCTTCTACTTGTAAACTTCCTTCTTTAATGCCTATGGTTCCATTATGCTGACCAACAGGTTTAGTACCTACCCAAGTCAAATTACTGCTTGCTGCATTTACTGTAAGGGTTTTAGCTGCTGCATTGGCAGGAGCCGCATCCGTATTTTTTTGTTCTGTTGCTTTAGGTACTTCTTGGGCCTCTTTTACTTCCGCTTTGTCTGCTTTAGGAGCTTGTGTGCAAGAGGCTGCAAATAATAATAAAGCAGCACTTAGGATGATAAAAAGTTGATTTTTCATTAGGTGAAATTTAGAGTGATTATAAGTAAGTAAAGAAAGGAGAAGAAAGATTAACTAACAGTTTACAAGGTATTTTGTTTTACAAAAGTTTTTATAGAAATTTGGAAACATAGAGTTTGAGCAGCTTTTCGGGCAATTTAATTAAATAGTAGTAGTTTTAGTAATAGAGTGAATTCAATTTTACTAATTCTTTCCCAATTTTCTATTCCATCCAGTCCACGCCCATATTTTAATTTTACTACAACTTATCATTATCAACATGAAAAAAGTACTTACCTGTATACTTCTTTTAATGGGAGTAACTATTAGTTATGGACAAGGGCCAGGGAGCCAATCAGCCAATAGAGGAGAACAACTAATGGATCAAATGCAATACAGTGCCGCTGCACAAGCCTACCAACAAGCAGTTGACGTCGCTCCACGAAATGCACAGTACCGATATGGATTAGCATTGGCACATTATCGTCAAAAAAATTACCGTTTAGCCGTACAGCACGGAGAAGAAATAATGCGCTTAGGAGGCTATGAACCTGATTATTATCGCTTACTAGGAAATAGTTATGACCTAAATGGCAACTATGAAAAAGCCATTGAGACCCTTCGAAAAGGCTTAAAAGTGCATCAGTATAATGGAGATCTTTATTTTGATATGGGGATCATTGCAATGGAACGTTCTAAGATGCAAGAAGCAATCACCTTTTTTGAAGCAGGAATAAAAACACAACCACCCAATGCGAATAACTATTTTTTAGCAACAAAACTCTACGCAAAGTCTAATGAACCCATATGGGCACTCATTTATGGGGAAATTTTTATGAATATGGAACGAGGTACAGAGCGATTTGATGAAATTAGTCAATTACTCTATGATACCTATGCCCAACTATTAGAGAATAGAGGAGGAGTTAGTCGCCCAGAAATTTTCTTACAACGCAGTAAGCACAATCCTTTCTATGAAGGACATAAACGTATTTTACAATCACTCATTGAGCGCAACCGAGATGTCTATTATCGTTCAGCCGCTAGTGATAAAGGACGAGATATGGTACTAGTTATTTCCAATCTGCGTAAGAACTTTATAGATAACTGGCTATCCGAGTTTGGTCAAACTTATGCCACATCTTTATACCATATGCATCAAAAAATGAAAGATAATGGTTATTTTGATGCTTATAACTACTGGATGTTCAATAAACCAGGTCAAGCTTACTTTAGTGAATGGCTTAAAATGGGCAATAACAGCCAGCAGTATCAACAGTTTATCAACTGGTACCTCACAAATCCATTACGTGTTGGCTTCAATGATTATTTAGTACGAACAAAGTATGAGAGTCAATAACATTCTGCCCTTATCTTTTATAAAATAGCGATATGAAACATCTAATTTTTACCTGCCTATTCAACTTGGTCTTAGTCTCACTAACCTACGCGCAAAACAAACAATATCCGTGGAGTCAATATTATCCAGAATATAAAACGCAGCCTGCTCCTCAGCCTGGTAGTAGTCAAACAGGCACTTATTATAGTGGAACAACTTATGGGGGAAACGCTCATAACTCTACAACAATCACTACACCAAGTGGAGCCATCTATAGATCGGCTACCACTACGCCAAGTGGAACTCAAAGCTACTATGCTCCAACAGGAGGGAGTAATTATAATGCAGCTAGTGGGACAACTACTTATTCATCTGCCTATAATTATTATGAACCACCTGTACCCGTTATCCCTTTTGAAACCCAACAATTAGGATTTACACGCGTATGGCAGGCAAAATATAAACGAGAAGCAGCCTTACAGCAAGAATTTGCACAAAAAGGATTAAATTATCCACCAGCGGGTATGTTTATTCGTATTTTCAAGCGTGATCAGGTACTCGAAGTATGGGTGGATGATACAGGAAGTGGAGTCTATGAAAAATTTAAAGACTACAGAATTTGTGCTGCTTCAGGAGTATTAGGTCCCAAGCGAATGGAAGGAGACAAGCAAGTACCAGAAGGTTTTTATCGAGTCGATGATTTCAACCCACGTAGTTCTTTTCACCTCTCTTTGGGCATCAATTATCCCAATGTTTCTGATCGTTTGCTAGGAGTGCGCAGTAAGCTAGGAGGCGATATTTATATACATGGAGGCTGTATCTCTATTGGATGTGTAGCTATTGATAATAATAAAATTGAGGAAGTATATTGGTTGGCAGTACAAGCTCGCAATAGTGGGCAGGTACAACTTCCCGTCCATATTTTTCCTTATCGCTTCAATGATCCAAAACATCAAAACTTAGAAGGCTTATATGCTCGTCATGAGCCATTATGGCGAGGTTTACGTCAAGGCTATGATAAGTTTGAAGCTACCCGCACTATTCCAGAATATTTCTTTAGCCCTGAAGGCTATTACGAGTTTTGGTAGGATAAATTTTTGTTTTAATTAGTTGGGCGTGTCCCCTATAAAAAAAGCGCAATATCATGTTTGGCTATTAAATATGATATTGCGCTTTTTTTATAGGGGTCGGGCTTTCGGCTAATAGTTGGCTCACAGTAGCCAATTCGGCTAAACGCCTAGTAGTGTCTTCCTTCGTCAGCCCTACTAGTCGAAGCCTCATAAAGCTCCTGTTTCACCAATCTTCCGCCTCTATCCCTCACGCAAAAGACGGTTAAACGATTTACGATTAAACGTCCGACGGAGCTACCTTCAGGAGTATTATTGTTGCTTAATTAAGTCTTTTATATACGCTACAGACACCCCAAAT
>JAHDHP010000383.1 GCA_020631245.1 Bacteroidota bacterium
CCCTTGCCTTATTATTAACCATGAGAGGTTTGATAATGGGATCAATTAATAAGTTGATTGCAGGTGCTACTGATTGGGATTTTAGTAGTTTATATTGGATCATTCCACTCATTTTCTTCTCCTTATTTTGTTCCCTTTACTGTTTTTATGTAGCTGCCAAAACGGTCAAATCAGCTGAATTGAAACGCCCTGTTCGTTTTAAAGACTTTATTGGTGAGTTTTTTATGATTTGGTTTTTTCCCATCGGCATTTTTATGATTCAACCCAAGATTAATGTGATTTCGGAAAAGGAGGATTGGGAACCTACGGCGGAGTTTAAAATTTAGGCGGTTAAACGGTTAAACGTCCGACGATGGAACGGTTAAACGATTTGCGTTCGACGATTAACATTAATCGTTCTATCGCCAGAAAGTGTTTCATGTATAATGAAGGGTAAAAGTACCTTCCTCGCACTTAGTACATCGCACATCGCACAATTCTCGCGTGAGGGATAGGAGCGATAGCTTGGCGAAATAGACAGGTAATGAGGCTTGTACTAGCAGGGCTGACAGCGGAAGACACTGCTAGGACTTTAGCCGAATACCTTGTCTATGAGACAACTACAAGCGGATAGCCCGACCCCATTTTACAAATCGACTTGGCAGGTTTTGAGTAAGAACCAAGCAATTATGACAAGGTGCTACTTTAAACCTGATAAGTCTTGATTTGTAAAATGGGGGCACGCCCAGAAAATGATGATTAGTTGATTGCATGATTGGATTAGAAAACAGTGTACTATTGAAACATATCAGATTTAAGGCAGTGCCTAGCTTTCATGATGGCCCTTTCTCAAAATCTGCCATGTTGAAGTGCTTAATTCCATGCCATTGGGGGCAGGTCTAATGGTTAGTTTATTTTTTTTATATATAAATTGCTACTTACTTGATTAGATACGGTTGTTATGAGTTCCTCATTGAGTTTTACTTGAATAGAATTATCATAAGAAAATTGCTTGATAACCTCGACATGAGTGCCTAAAATGAGAGATTGTTCTTCGAGGTGACGTAGGAAGTCAGGCGCATGATGTCGAACGCCAATGACATAGCCCTTTTCGGATGTTTGTAGATCGGCTAAGAAAAATTCGAGGTGAAATTGGACATTCCCCTCTTTATCAGGAATGGGATCTCCATGCGGATCATATTGTGGATACCCTAAGAATGCGTCAAGTCGGTCGGTAAGTTCGTCGGATTGAATGTGTTCGAGTTGTTCGGCAATATCGTGTACTTCGTCCCATTTGAAGTTTAGTTTTTCGAGTAGAAATACTTCCCAGAGTCGGTGTTTACGAATGAGAGTATTAGATATTTGCTTCCCCTCTTCATTGAGCTTTACCCCCTTGTAAGGCTGATAATCAAGCATTTTTTTCTTTTCCAAACGCTTAATCATATCCGTAACAGAAGCTGCACTGGTAGACATTGCTTTGGCAATAGAATTGGTATTTACAAAGTTTTTCGCTTCTTCTTTTTGCTCGGTAAGTTTGTAAATCGCTTTGAGGTAATTTTCTTCGGTGGTAGACAGATTGGGGGACATTATTTAGATATTTTGATGGCAGCTATTCGCTGAATTAATGTAGGATGGGAATAATACATAAACACGTAAGCGGGATGTGGTGTTAGGTTGCTTAAATGATTGGTTGATAGCTTTTTAAGTGCGCTAATCATAGGAGCTGCCCCATAAGTTGTTTTGGCATAATGATCGGCTTCATATTCGTTTTTACGGGAGAAGTAGTTCATGAAAATACCTGTTATCATAGAGATGGGGCTATAGAGTAAACTAAAGGCAAGAATGCCGATATGAAAACTATGTGTAGCTCCTAAAGCTTCGGAAAGCATAGGCTGACCTAGTGCCCAACCTAGAATGAAAAAAAGGATTCCAGTGTTTAGAATGGAGATAATCATGGATTTTGGAATATGCTTTTTTTTGTAATGACCCACCTCATGTGCTAACACAGCCACTAACTCTTCGGTCGTTTGGCTTTCGACTAGTGTATCGTAAAGAACGATACTTTTGTTGCGCCCTAGTCCACTAAAAAAAGCATTAGCTTTGGAAGAACGCTTAGAGCCGTCCATGATAAAAATATTTTTAAGCGGGAAGTTGACCTTCACTGCATAATTTTCGATGGCTGTTTTTAACTCTCCTGTATCTAATGGACTTAGTTTGTTGAAAATAGGAACAAATATACTGGTGGCAAAGGTGGCAAAAAAGAGGCTAATAAGTGTCATGGCTATCCAAGCGTAGAGCCAAAAATAAGTGCCCGCCCAATTGTAGAAAAAGATCAATAAACTCAAAATAGCTCCGCCAATAACAGCACCTAATACAATGCCCTTGATTTGATCCATGATAAAAGTGGCTTTGGTGCTTTTGTTGAAACCATATTTTTCTTCGATATGGAAGGTACTATACCAACTAAATGGTAGCCCGATAACAATAGATGGAATGGTTAAAATACCAAAAAATGCGAGAGCTAGTAAGATGGGATCTTCGGTATATTGTCTTAAGAAATTATCTAACAAGGCAAAACCATCGAATAATAGCATTGCCAAAATGAGAATGACATTAATAATAGAAGAAATCCAAGCTACCTTTTTGGAATCTTGATGGTAGTTGGCTGCTTTTTTATATTCGTCTTCATTATAATAATCTCGAAGATATGAAGGAAGGCTTGACTGCCAACTCTTCCCATTTAAATAACTAAGTGTGCGAGATATTAGAAACTCTATGATAATGAACCCTATTATGAGATAGAATAATATTTGGGAATCCATGAATGGTTTGTTTTTTTATGTTGTTCATTGCTGCAATAAAAGTACAAAAATCGTTTGAAAAGGGGAAATAAGGCTTATTTACCATATGCTTTTACTCAAGAACAAGCGTTATGTATTTTGTTATTTTTTGTTTTGTATCTTTTTGTTACTATATTGTTTGTGTATTGTGATTTTGGATTATTTACTTATTGTTAACTATGGCTTTTATAAGTTAATAATTTCGTAATGCTATCCGTTTAATAAAACGTTGTGCATTTGATAATTTCGCATTTATAAAGATGAATTTTCTAGTACAAGTAGTAAAATCTAAATAATCTTTAAAAGCGTCAATCATAACACGTTTTTTTCTATTAAACTACACGAATCATAACCTTCCTCTATCATCCTGTATCAACTCATTTAGTATTATAAATCAAGATAGCTTATTGTCAAAGTTTATACAATCAATTAAAAACATAAATATGCAAACAATGAAAAACTTTTTTCTAGCAGTCTTGCTAATTATTTTTTATGCAGGATCTGTTCAAGCTCAGTGCCCTGCAAATGGCTCTGACGGAGCTTTTATTAATGAAATTTCCAATTTGTTGAGTGAGGGTGAGTTTGTGGAGTTGGTTGTTGTTGGTGATCCTATGAACCCAACAGCAAATGTAGATTTGACAGGTTGGATTTTGGACGACAATAATTCGACTACAAGTGGAAATGGTAATGCGGCAGGTTATGCTATATTAGGTAGCTGTTTGAGTGCTGTCCCTCCTGGCTCAATTATTCTCATTTATGATGATTCTGCGTCTCCTATTGCAAGTGGTATAAATACTGCGAATGATGGAACGCCAAACGCAAGTGGTGTCTACCAAATTCCTATTAGTAGTTCTTGTATTTCTGGTTGTTCTTCAAATCCATCGGCTTCAGGAACAATTACTTCTGCCTATTTGCCATGTACAACGCCTATTGCTGCTGGTGCTATGACTTGGGGACCTATTACAATGGCAAACGGTAATGATGTGATGCAATTATTGGATCCTACGGCAACATTAGTTCATGCTTTGTTTTGGACGCGTGCAGATAATACAGGAACGATCCTAGACTATCCTTCTTCTGGAGATGCGAATGCTGTAGAGATATTTCAAACTACTTTATCTGGAGAGTCTGTTCAGTTAACTTGTGGTAGTTGGTTATCTGATGCTAATTTCAATGTTGTTGTTGGTTCTTCAACTCCTGGTGCTACTAACGATGCAGATAATCAAGCATTAATTGATAATATTGCAGCTGGTACGGCTTGTGAAACAGATGGTAGTGGTGCTTTGACAACTGGAGCATGTACGACAGTAGAAGAATGTGGTACTAATACAGAGATTTATACATTCCCTGCTAATTAAGTGCCTAAGCATAAATAACTATACTCAAACATAAATAGAATATAAACAATCAAATATAAAAATATGAATTTTAAAAATTACATGTCTTATTTCTTGGCCATCTGTTGTTGGGTGGCTATGGGTTATGGTACGA
>JAHDHP010000025.1 GCA_020631245.1 Bacteroidota bacterium
TTGAACGGTTGAACGGTGAAACGATTAAAAATCCTTTAGTTCTTTTAGAGTTTGGACGTCTCTACAAACATCTCCTAGAGACAAGGATATTCGTCCAAACTCTAAAATCCCTCAGTCCTTCAAGCCTTCGCTCGCGCAAGGGATAGGAGTGGTAGCTTGGCGAAATAGAAACTTAGAGAGGCTACGACTAGCAGGGCTGACAGCGGAAGACACTGCTAGGCGTATTAGCCGAACAAGTTTTCTATGAGACAACTACAAGCGGATAGCCCGACCCCGTATTCTGCCTTTAGTTCATGCGAAGACGCATGAACGGGCAGAATACGGGGATGCGCCCGAAAAAGGTGTCAGGTAATAGGGCTCAGGTGTCAGGTTTGGTAGGAATATATCCAATTTCAAAGAATTAAGAAAAAAGGAAGTGTTATCGTGAAAACTAAGATATTTCTGTACTCTATGAACTGACTGTACAGAAAATATATTCCTTTTATCTAACAAAATCTGACTCCTGAAACCTGTCCCCTGACTCCTTTAAAAAAAACTATATGTACCATATCAAATTCATATTATTACTCGTGTACTTGTTGGCAATGCCACTATTGCTAGTCGCACAAACGGCTTCGATAAGTGGAGTTGTGAGGAGTGAAACTAAGCAGAAAACACTGCCTAAAGTCGATGTGTACTTACAAGAAATGAACGAGCTGCAACAGACTAATAAAGAGGGCGAATTTCGTTTTGAAGCATTGGTAGCAGGGGAGTATACGCTTTTGTTTTCGAGAAATAATTACCAGGCATATACAGAAGTGATTAACCTGAAAAAGGGAGAGAATAAGGTGCTGACTATTACCATGAAGGAGCTTCAAATTGATTTACCTACTTTAGAAATTGAGGCAGAAGATGTTACAGCTATTGGCGCACGAAAAATGAGAGATGTGGAAGGAGCGGGCATTTATGCAGCGAAGAAAAGTGAGGTGGTAGAAATAGAAAATATTGTGGCGAATAAAGCGGTAAATAATGCGAGGGAAGTATATAAAAACGTAGCAGGATTGAATATTTGGGAGAGCGATGGAGCAGGTTTACAACTGAGCATCGGAGCCAGAGGATTGGATCCGAATCGAACATCGAATTTTAATACGCGTCAAAATGGATACGATATTAGTGCGGATGCATTGGGCTATCCAGAGAGTTATTATACACCACCAACACAGGCATTAGAACGAATTGAAATTGTGCGTGGGGCAGCTTCATTACAGTTTGGACCACAGTTTGGAGGCTTGCTCAATTTTGTGTTTAAAAAAGGAAAGGAGGATAAAACCTTGTCGCTCACCAGTGAAAATACAGTCGGTTCTTTTGGCTTATTTTCGACCTTTAATAGTGTTGGAGGGAGCAAAAAAGGATATAATTATTACGGCTTTTATCAGCGTAAACAGGGCAATGCTTGGCGACCTAATTCGCAATTTTATCAAAATACCGCTTACCTCCATCTCGACAAACAGTTCTCAGAAAAACTAAGCATCGGACTGGAGTATACCTATATGAATTACCTCGCCCAACAAGCAGGAGGATTAGTTGATTTTGAGTTTGAACAAGATGCCCGACAATCGAAAAGGGCACGTAATTGGTTTCAAGTCAATTGGAATTTGGCAGCACTACATGTAGATTATCAGTTCTCCCAAAATACCTCCCTCAACAGTCGAAGTTTTGCCCTGTTGGCGAAGCGAGAAGCACTAGGCAATCTGAAACCGATCAATCGTCCCGATCCATTGACTGAGCGTGATTTGATTGAAGGACGCTACCGCAATTTTGGAAATGAAACCCGCTTAATTCATCGTTATAATCTAGGAACTTTACCAAGTACTTTTCTAGCAGGAGTTCGCTATTATCAAGGCTTAACCAACAACCGACAAGGCTTTGCGAGTGATAGCACCGATGCCGATTTTCGTTTCTTGAACCCCAATAATCTAGAACATTCCGAATATCGTTTTCCGAGCCGAAATATCTCCTTCTTTGTTGAAAATCTGTTTAATATCACCCCAAAATGGAGCCTTACACCTGGTGTGCGTTTCGAATATATCAAAACCGCTTCCGATGGTTATTTCAAAAGTCGTTTTACTTCAGGTGGCGTCGTGTTACTAGAAAGCAAAACAGAAGATGCCAAAGAAAATAAGCGTTCCTTAGCATTATTAGGTATTGGAACAGGCTATAAATTGCGAAAAGAATTAGAAATGTATGCTAATTTTTCACAGAATTATCGCTCCATCAATTTTAGTGATTTGGCAGTCGTCAACCCCAATCTAGTAGTTGATTCCCTTCTTACCGACGAGCGTGGTTTTAATATGGATGTGGGTATTCGCGGGCATTTATTCCAAAATCGCTTACTGGTAGATGTGAGTCTTTTTTATCTCAATTATCAAAACCGTATTGGTACAGGTGAGCTTATTATTACCGATGATTTGGGCATTCAAAAAGCGGTCGCCTATCGCACCAATATCGGGGATGCGCGTATTTTGGGAGCTGAAATGTACAGCGAATTTTCTTTGTGGCGACAACTCAACGAAGAACAAAAAATAGAGAGTGATTTATCGGTGTTTTTGAATACCAGTATCCTAGATGGGAAATATGTGTCAGGCGAGTCGAATTTTGTAGGAAATAAGGTGGAATTGATTCCGCCACTCAGTCTCAAAACAGGTTTTCAATTTAAGTGGAAAGGCATAGGCGCAAGCTATCAGTTTTCGTATGTAAGCGCGCATTTTAGTGATGCGACAAATGCCGAACAGGTAGCAGATGCGACACGGGGACTTATTCCTACTTATAGTGTGCAAGATGTGTCGCTAAGTTATACGCATAAATGGCTAAAAGTACAGGGAGGAATCAATAATTTGTTGAATGCCAGTTACTTCACGCGTCGTGCAGCCGCCTATCCTGGGCCAGGTATTATTCCTGCCGATGGGCGTAGTTTTTATGTGACAGTGGGGGTGGCGATGGAACGATAAACGAGTAAACGTCCGACGATTAACGGTTAAACGATGGAACGATTTACGATTAACGTCCGACGGAGCTACTACCAGCGTCTTCGCTGGTGATTTTCGTCGCACCTCGCACAATAACCCACCCCCAACTTGAAGTCGGAAGACGCCCTCCGAGGAGGGGAGTTTTATCGTTCCACCGTTCCACCGTCGTCCGTTCCACCGTTTACCGCACCTCCTTAAACGTATAATCCATATTAAAGCAAGCCACTTCATGATCCTTCATCCCTTCAGGAATAGCATTCTTTATCGCCTCTAAAAATTCCCATTCCTCCTCGTCAATCTCACTAATAGCCCGCTCAATAGCCTCTTTACTTCCAATTCCCCAAGACATCACTCGTGGTTCAAAATTGGTATAATACCCTCCTTGATTGCCTCCAAATAAGGAAACACAAGGCACTTTTTCACCTACCTTTGCTTCATGCAATGGTAAATGGGTAACAGTTATTTTCTTGGCTCCATTTAAAGGAGGAAGGGCATCCGAACCTTGTAGAGGAGCTAATACAACAATTTGTATAGGATTAGTATTGACGACGATACTCGGAACTAGTAAGCCTTGTTGGTAGGCAATTCCTAATGCGAGTCCTTTGGTGGCTAAAGCTGCGAACCACAAGCCAAGTGTGAGTAAAATGAGTAGAATCCCAATGATCCAGCTACCTCCTGCAATCATTTTTATGGCAGCACCTAAACACAGTAGCCCCACAAAAAAAGTAATCCGCGAAGTACGTAGATGCTTTTGGGAATAAGGATCATATTGCTTGAGCAATTCATCATCTGCCTCCATATTAATGGCTCTGGAGGCGACGGAGTTATTTAATTCTTGACCCTGTTGGCCAATTTGATCTAAATCCATGACGTTGTTCGTTTAAAAGATGAAGGTGTAAACGGGCGAACAACAGTATTTTATCAATTATATTACCAAAATCTATCCCTTATAAAACAGCCACTTTCCAATTTCTCGCAAAGTAACCTTCTTACCATACATGAGAATACCGATACGATAAATTCGAGCAGCTACCCACACAATAAAAAAGGCTCCTAAGACCATTAATGTCATAGACAAAATCAGCTCCCAAGTAGGTACGCCAAAGGCGATCCGAGCGGGCATAATAATGGGGGCGGACAGTGGGAAAATAGAGGACCAAAAAGCAAGGGAGGTATTGGGACTGTTGATCATTGCCATGAGAATAAAAATGGAAATGATGATCGGAATACTAACAGGAATGGTTAGGGTTTGTAAGTCTCCTTCTTCATTTACGGCAGAAGCCATTGCGCCAAATAAAGCGGCATAAACAATATAGCCCCAGAAGAAGTAAAACAAAAAGCAAAAGACGAGTTTACCAACAGGTAAGCCCTCTAGAGTGGGTTGAAACATTTCCATTTTTGCAGCTATTTCCTCTATATCTGCCTCATTGGCTCCCATCATTCCTGGGTCAATAGAGCCGCCCACAAAGAGTGCCATAATGATATTGATAAAGAACATTAGGATGATCCAGATGAGGAATTGGGTGAGTCCTACGGCTCCAATACCCAAAATCTTTCCCATCATCAATTGGAAAGGCTTTACTGAGGATAAGATCACCTCCACAATCCGATTGGTTTTTTCTTCCATCACACCGCGCATCACCATACTCCCATACAAAAAGATCACAAAATACATCACCATCCCCATAAACATACCGACACCTGTTGCCAAGCCAGTACCACTTGCTTCCCCTTCCTGATTGACCTCCTTGATACTCAGGCGCACCTTTCGAGCCTTTTGGTAAGCTTTATCATCAATTCCTAATTGGGCAATCCGCTCTTTTCGAATCTCATCGGCGAGTTCATCTTCGATATATTCTTTCGATTGTACCCCCAAGAGTTTGTCTGAAAAGTATTCTACTCCTTTGGGGTTATTGAGGTTAAATGAGGGGATGTGTAAGATGCCATCATAGTTCTGTTCTTGATAAGTTGTTTTCATTTCTTCGAAAGAAGACTTGACCTCTTTAAAATAAAGAGACCTTGTATCTTCAAAGCGATTGGCATATTGCCCCGATTCATCTACTACCGCAATACGCAGGGAGTCTAAACTCACTGCCATGAGGAAGAATTGAATACTAAACATTAAGATAAAACTGAGTGGCACTAAAATCGTAATGATGATAAACGATTTCTTACGAACCCTTGTCCAGTATTCTCTTCCAAAAACCAATAATATCTTGCGCATGATTGTTTTTTTATAACTTGTATCTAAGTGAAGAAGAATAAATAACTTCGACCATAATTTATTTTCTCATCTTCACTAACCCGCAGCAGTTTCTGCATTTTTCGCTTTTACTTGGCTAATAAAAAGTTCATTCAAGGAAGGTAAAATCTCATTAAAAGCACTTACCTGCACACCCTGTTCCATCAGTGATAAAAGCATTTCATTGGCAGGGTAGCCACTATTTAAACCTAGTACCAACTCACCTGGTTCTTGTTTTATAACCGTATACATCACTTCTCGTAAACTGGGTAGCTCACCACTATAACTCACTTGGTAGTGATTTGCCTTAAATCGTTGTTTCAATCCTGCAACATCTCCCTGTAAAATAATCTTCCCTTGATTGACCAAAGCAATCTCCTCACATATTTCCTCCACTTGTTCCATTCGATGGGTTGAAAATAATATGGTAGCTCCTTTTTCTTTCAATTCAAAAATTTGATCCTTAATCAAATTCACATTAATGGGGTCAAGCCCCGAAAATGGCTCATCCAAAATAATGAGTTTTGGATCGTGTACCACTGTCGCAATAAATTGAATTTTTTGCTGCATTCCCTTCGATAATTCCTCCACCTTCTTATTCCACCAATCAGTAATATCAAACTTCTCAAACCAATAATCAATTTGTGCCTTAGCCTGTTTGTGTGATAAGTTTTTCAACTTAGCCAAATACAAGAGTTGTTCTCCGACCTTCATCTTCTTATACAATCCACGCTCTTCAGGCATATACCCAATAAACATATTTCGCTCCGAGTCTTTTACCCCATTCAATATGATGTTTCCTGAATCTTGATATAAGATATTGGTAATCATTCGAATCAAAGTTGTCTTACCCGCACCATTGGGGCCTAGTAAGCCAAAAATAGTTTGTGGTTCTACTTTCAAGGAGACATTATCTACCGCTTTATGGGTACGGTAACTCTTGCTAACATTTTCAATACTAAGTAAACTCATAAATTATTTAGGTGTTTTTCAGAAAAATATATAAATATGAGACACAATCACTCCCAATTCTTCATACACTTCTAAGTCAGTCGTCACCTCATCCTCAATCATTACATAATCTAGCTCTTTAGAGGTGATTTTTTTTGGGTCATTGGTATATCGAAACCGTAAACTCAACCCACTTTGTTCGGAGAGTGCCCCATCTTCCCAATTAAACACACTTCCTGCATAAGGAGAATGAAAGCCAAAAATGGCAAAAGGAACCTCATTAATTTTCTCTACATCAGCGAGTGGCATTCCAATTTTAATACCTCGTTCTGTGCGCCAGTCTGCCCCTTCTTGTTGAATAATGACTCGTGCAATGCGCTGAAACACAGCATCTGTTTTCCAAGCAATGCGAAGTTCATTAGGTGTGCCTTCATACACTTTTGTTGCTGCTACAAAAGTCCCATCTTTTCGCTGTAAACTATCCTTGCTCACATTCTCTGCACCAAACCACTGTTCTAAATCCTTTAAAGTGGTTTGTTTATTAATAGGTCCAACTCGTTCACCTGCTACACAGAGCCAATCATTTTCTACTGCTTCTTCTTGTGTGATTTCTTGTACTTTAGTTGCATTTTCATTCGCAACTTTACGACTAGCTCCACAACTCATAAGTAGCAATGCCATCCATAAAATACCAAATAAAAAAACAGGTTTCATAACATCAAATAAATCTTTAAAAAATAAAGCACTAAGATATAAAGTCTCATTCAATCAATTAGTGAAGATGAAAAAATAAATTTGGTCATAATACGACACTAGCTTGTTGTTAGTCAAGGCGGGAAATGTAGGCGATGCAGCGCATCGGTGAGGCTTTCCAACGTCGAATAACGACAAGATAGTCAGAATTATGGTCGAAGTTATTTATTCTTCTTCACTTAGTATTATCTTTAGTTTTTAATTATTATTGAGCTTATCGCAAATTGCGACAACCTTCTAAAGAAATAAACTATGAGCGAACATCCCATCCAATTATCGCCCGATCAAGTAGCACGAGCTATCATGATTATTCGTGGGCAGAAAGTGATGATTGATAGTGATTTGGCCGATTTGTTTGGTGTAAAAACCAGTCGCTTGAATGAGCAAGTCAAACGGAATAGTAATCGCTTTCCTGCTGACTTTATGTTTCAACTCAATGCTGATGAGAAAAAAGAGCTGATCGCAAATTGCGAGCACCTCCAAAAACTCAAGTTTTCACGTACCAATCCATATGCCTTTACCGAGCATGGAGCTATTATGGTAGCAAGCGTTCTTAATACACCATCCGCTATTCATGCTAGTGTCTCAATTGTGCGAGCCTTTATCAAATTACGAGAGTTTGCCCTTGCCCACCAAGAGTTGGCGCATAAAATGACAGAACTAGGTAGTAAGTACGATTATCAGTTTAGCCTTGTTTTCGAAGCATTAGATCGACTCAATAAAAAACAAGAAGCTACACAAAGACAACTAGAGGGACCAATACCACCAGATGATGAAGAGATACGTCCGATTGGCTTTAGGAAGGAAGATGATTAAAACAATCGACTTACACTACTATTGGCTTTTAAAAGCATATTTTCTATATCTACATCCTCTATAAGCAATATACCTGGGCGTTTGCCCAACTCCATACGCCCAAATTCATAATGGGTGCCAAGAGCATTGGAACCATTCCACGTAGCCCAAGTCAACAACTCTTCTAAGGGAATGGTTGGATCTGCCTGTTGAATCGTTTTTAACTCCGACAATATACATAACTGGTGATTAGAGGCAAGGCTATCTGTACCTACCGTAATGCGTACATTGGCATCTCGGAATAACTGAAAATTAGGGAGTCTATCTTCAATATATAAATTCGCATTCGGACAAAAACACCAATAAAGTTCATCATGTATTGCCTCTGCTTTTTCAATATCTTCAGCCGTTGTATAAGTATTATGAATGAGCAAAGTGGGTACAGTTTGGTACTCTTTATCAAACTGTGCGAGTGCAAATTCTAGCGAATTACATTGAGGAGGCGTAAAATGAGAAATGTCTATTCCGAGTTTTTGATATAATTCCGCAAAAGCTCCTGTTCCCTTCTGGAAAAATTCATTTTCGGCAGCACATTCTTGATTGTGAATACTTTGTCGTCGCCCTCTTTGGGCATTATACGTATTTATTTCCTGCATCAATTCAGGCGAAACGGAGTAAGGAGCATGAGGCGCGAAACTTGCTCCAAATCCATTCGGAACCTCCACCAATAGTAGCACACCTTCAGATATAACTTTATCAACATTTTGGGGTGAGAAACTAAGTAACTCTATAAAGTTGTGGTAATAAATACGCCTTCTAGCTTTTATAGCGAATGATGTTTCAGTATTCGAAATATCTCCTACTGCCACTATCCCATTTTTATACATTTCTTGATCGGCTTCTGCTATTGCCAATAATTGCTCTTCTTCCGTAACAGCTTCACGACTTGGAATAACATGAGAAATAAAATCAAGCAAGCCTGTTTTTTCAGGAACCATCCCTCGCATAAAAGACAATTCGAGGTGGCAATGTGTATTCACAAAACCAGGACAAAGAATTCCTTCGTACACGGTAAGCTCCTCACTTGGATATTGACCTTGATGAGCTATTTCGCGTATCTCACCCCAGTGATCTACTACTAGTATGCCATTGGGGATCATTTCTTTATCTCCGAGGTGTAAAAAGTTGGCTTGCAATTTGTACATAGAAGGTTAGATATATGTAAAGAAAATTAGTTTTTTCAGTCTGTTTGTAAAGTTGAATGGGTTTGTTGGTTAGAGTTTTAACTCTCCAGCAAGCCCTTTTTTATTTGATCCATTACTTGCTAATATATTTTATTGTAATTTTGTAAACAAATAATTGTTATGAGTGAAGATCTTAAGTTATTAGAACAACAAATTTATACGCTTTCTAAAAAAGAGCAATATTATCTTTTAGCACAAGTAGTTCGATTATTGCAAAAAGAACAAGATAATGATGTGTTAAAAGTATTAGAGGGTTATTTAAAAGAAGATGCTAATCCGCACGATTCATATCAAATGACTATACCAGTACTTGCTAAAGATTGGGATAGTGAAGACGATCAGAGATGGGATAATTACGAAGATTATGAGTAAAAGAAACTATAAACAAGGAGATATTCTTTTAGTGCCATATCCTTATACTGATCTAACAGGTTTTAAAAAACGTCCTGTTATTATTGTATCTAATAATGAGTATAAAGGTAGTAATTACATCGTAGCTAAAATTACTTCGGTAATTAAAAGAGATGCATATAGCTTTTCTCTTCTTGAAGAAGATATAAATGGTAAACTAGCAATTGAAAGCGAAGTAAGGACTGATGAGCTTTTTACACTTCATGAATCAATTATTCTAAGAAAGATTTGCTCTTTAAAAAAAGAACCACTTGAAGCAATGATTCAATCCGTTATTAAACACCTTAAAGTATCATAATCAAATAAATGAATAAAACAACTCCCACCGATATTCGCCGTTTGTCCCTTGAACAGCTTACCACTACCCTACAAGAAATGGGAGAAAAGAAATTTCGCGCCAAGCAAATATATGAATGGTTATGGAAAAAGTCGGCCCATAACTTTGGAGAAATGACGAATCTTTCTTTAGCCTTACGAGAAAAGTTAGAAAGTCAGTTTGCGATCAATGCTATTACGACCAGTGAAGTACAAATGAGCAATGACGGAACCATCAAAACGGCTTTCAACCTCCACGATGGCAACTTGATTGAAGGGGTGTTGATACCCGCAGAAGATCGAATGACTGCCTGTGTTTCTTCTCAAGTGGGATGTAGTCTAGCTTGTAAGTTTTGTGCAACGGGTTTATTACCTCGTATACGGAATATTAGGGCTGATGAAATATACGATCAAGTAGTAGCAATCAATCACCAAGCAGAAGCGCACTATGATCGGCCTTTAAGTAACATTGTATATATGGGAATGGGAGAACCTCTTCTCAATTATAAAGAAGTCTTACAAAGTATTCACCATATTACCTCCCCCGAAGGACTCAATATGGCCCCTAGACGTATCACCGTCTCTACCGCAGGGATTGCTAAAATGATTAAGAAACTAGCAGACGATGAAACCAAGTTTAATTTAGCTCTTTCCCTCCACGCTGCAAACGATACCAAGCGCAATGAAATCATGGCGATTAATGAAACAAACTCACTTGCTGTACTTACTGAAGCTCTGCGTTATTATTACAAAAAACTCCGACGAAGAGTTACCTACGAATACATTGCTCTCGACAATTTTAATGATAGTATTACGGATGCCAAAGAACTGGTTAAATTTAGTAAAATTATCCCTTGCAAAGTCAATATTATTGAATACAATACCGTTGATGGTTTGAATTTCGACAAGTCGTCGGAAGATCGTTTGGATAAGTTTTATCAATATCTGCAACAGCAAGGAGTCCTAGTGACCATTCGAAGAAGTAGAGGTAAAGATATTGATGCGGCTTGTGGGCAGTTGGCAAATAAATAATTGTTGTGCGAAGTGCGAGGTACGAAGTACGAAGAAGTTTAGGTACATGGATAAAAGTTTTCCGACATAATACTATTATTAACAAATTGGAACCATATAAGAAAAATAAGTCACATAAGATATATATCTTTCAAATACTGTCTTTATTAAAGAGGATCAAAGCCCACATTAGCTGTCGTCTTTGACGACCCTTATGTGTACTTAGTTCTTCTTGCCATTAAGATAATAGGATATTTATCAATGAACTTCTTATGCTTCTTATTTGCCTTATGTGGTTATTTTTTGTCTAATAATTTATTTCCAAGTACTTAACTTATATGCTGGTGAAGATTTCCATTCCTTTGATTACAACTATTCTTTTTTTCATACTTACTAGTACACTAGACTTATGGGCAGGCTCATTAGGATGGAACTTAGTTCCTATTATGATCTTATTGGGTATTGGCTATGTTGGTTTGTGTGGAGCATTAGTAACAGAAATTATAGTAGCCATTTATCAAAAAGAAGGGCGTATAAAACAATGGCTAAAAGTGACTATTATGTTGGTTTTACTAACTTTAATCTATTGGCATCCAATTTTTCTTTATTAATTATTTGGGCGTGCCCTTTCACAGGTCTTCGGGAACTAGGGGCTTGATTCATGGAGCGCGTAACGCAACTCAATCCACAATCTCCCCTAGTCCCTCAATCCCTGTTTCAGGTCGGGCTTTCGGCTAATATGGGGCTACTCGGTTACTGTTCAGTATGGTCGTCCCTTGTCTTCGCTCATTCCGCTCAGCCTGCGGCACTCCCTACTTCACTAGTAGCCTCCTCACGCCCCATTCCGCCTCTATCCCTCACGCAAACAATGACTGAATTTGTGAATGGGCGAATGACTGAATGGGCGTTACGCATTATTCCCTAGTTGCTGCCAGCGTCTTCACTGGTGGTATTTACGACAAGTTTCAGCGGTTAGGCTGAAGGATAAATACAAAGCATTGTTCCTACAAAGCCTGTCCCCTGAAACCTGACTCCTTTTTAGTGCCCTTTCTGGTTCTTTATTTTTTCTCTGTGCGTCCTTATTTTTTTTTCTCTGTAGCTTTTCTTTTCTCCCACTACTCTCAAACGATCATCCACAAACGATTGTTTCAAAGAATCTAATACAAACCCTACTATTTTGATGCGCTTTTCAAAACGCTCCCTTTTATGGAGATTTTGGGTAAAGGTGATATGTACAGTGTCATTAGGTAGGATAGGATCTTTACTAGTTGTGTATGCTCTTGAGCCACCATCATTCGTCTTGACACTCGTAATATGAATAGGATGTGGACCAACATTTACGCCTTCAAAGGTATGGCTTACTTGTTGGAGAGAGTCAGGAATGGGATCAAATAAATGAAGCGTAAATCGGAAATAGAGCGTGGCAGGAGGAACAACAGGCATAATATTACCATAAAATTTAAAAGGAGATCTGATGGTATCTTTTAAGGCTGTAGTGGTATCCGCAGGGTCAAATTTATAGAGTAGTAATCGAATGGATTTCGTTTTTTTATGACTACGCCCCTTGATGATATGATGCAGTTGAAAAGTAAAGGTATCCTGTGGTTGAATAAGTGTATACCCAAATTTATCTTCCCCTACCTCATAGGGTATACATCCACCTCCTCCTGTCATCACGCGATTTAAAACATAGATGTACTTGGTATCGTTGATCAGATCAAAATCCTGTTCAATGGGGGGAGCAGTACTAATAATATTGCCCCAATTGACATTGGGGAAGGGCTTGGAGAGGTATAAAGGAATAGGTTGGTCGGAGGTGGGGAGATCTTGAGGAGTTTCTTGGGCTTTGGAGTGAGAATCGTGCGAGGTGTGTGGTGCGAGGGGCGAAGAGTTAGTTGGGTTTGATAGTTGAGTTGGACTTGTTTGGCAACTGGCGATTAGGAGGAGGAATAATAGGAGGTAAGCGTATTTCATGGCTGTTAGATTTGAATAGTTGTCTGTCCATAGAAGGAGTCGGATTTGAGTGAGTTAGTGAATGAGTGGATGGATGCGTAACGCCTATTCACTCAATCGCACATTCACTAACTCACTCATTGTTTTCGCGTGAGGGATAGTAGCGATAGCTTGGCGAAACAGCCGCCTAATGAAGCAAGTACTAGCAGGGCTGACAGCGGAAGACACTGCTAGGGCTATGCTGAATAGGTGGCTGTGAGCCAACTATAAGCGAATAGCCCGACCAAGCCGCAGTAATGCCGTATAGCCCGTTCATGCGTCTTCGCATGGACTTGTGTGGGTGGCATTATTGCGGACTTGGGCACGCCCAGCTATTGATGAATGGGTGATTGGATGACTGGATGATTGGGTTATTATTCCTTGTTTCCTTTTTCCATACTTTGAAGGATTTCCTTCGCTCCTTTATGTTCTAATAGCCGTTTTAGATGTGGATCGTTTTGGAGAGTTTCAACATCACTATATCCACGGGCGGCCAATGCTTTTAGGCAGCCAATGCCGCGAAATAGATTTCGGTTGTTACTGTCATCCAGTGAATAACATTGGGCAGCGTTATAAATATCTTTTATTTGAACTAAGCCACTACATTTTAGTACTCGATGAAAGTGGGAAATGGCTTCTGTATAGTTTTTGGCAGCAAAAGCTTCTCTTGCTTGCAGGGAGTTAATATTGTAATCGGCTTTCATTTGTCGCTCAACTAGTTCTATGCCTTCTTTGGAAGGGGGAGTATATGATTCTTCTCCACGATACTCGGCAAGACTAATTTTGAAACCTGCTTCTTTGCGGCGTTCCAAAACGAGGTGTTCATCTTCGATAGGGTAATTCCAAAGGATACCAAATTTTTGTTTCTTTTTGCTAATCGCTGCAAAACGGTCATAGAGATAAGCATAGTCTACACCGTCTACTTGTTTTTGGGCATATGCTTCTTCCATAAGTGCGAGACATTTGCGCATAAAAGGTGGGTTGAAAGTGGCGTGTTGAATGATTCCCCAAGCGGCATGTGCGCCATCTTTTCCTACCTTGTCATGTGTGGGCCAGCCAATTTCTTCAACAATCTGTTGGAGTTGCCAAGTGTGGTATCGGTCGTTGGCATCGAGGGCTTTTGCCACTGCATTTGGGATACCTCCTCCTCGACGTGGAATATAGCTGCGAAAATGCTGATCGTTGTACCATAATTGGAGGAGCTGGTGGCGATATTGTGGATGAGTGATAGATTGTGCAGCTTTTCGAAATGGAGCTTCCATTTCTTCTATGAATGCTTGCCATTGGGTGGTATGTCGAATAGGATTAAGGGATTGTTCGTGTTTGATATAATCGAAATACGGATCATCTAATCCTTGTGCAAGGGCATGGTGGAGGGCGGTAATACTTGATCCTACATCATTGAGTTGAGCATGACAAACGGCTAGGTAATAGAGTTGATCTCCACTAGCTGTTTCTTTATTTTGAAAGGCTTTTTCATAGCTTTCTTTTGCTTTTGAATAAGCGGCTACCTCAAATAAGCTATCGGCTTGATGGAGGTATTGTGCTTTCATGGAAAGGTGACTTGTTAATAGGGCGATTAGCAGAAATAAAGTGCGTTTCATGGTGTTAAATTGAGTTACGATAGTTAATTAAAAGAAAGAGTAGTAAGGGGTACTTACTACTCTACAAACGTTCAACATAAATGTCAATTGACTGAACGATAAGTAACGTTTTTTTGATTACTTACTATCTTTCAATTGCATATTGGGAATAGCTTCGTTTTGTTTTAAAAAACGATTGAACCAGGAGACAATTTCTTGTTCTTTTTCGACTTGAAATTCGCGGATAGTATGTCCTGCTCCTTCAAAGATTTTGAGGCGATAAGGAATGCGGTATTTTTCGAATTCCAGTGCCATATTAAGGGCATGTGTTGATTTGACTCGCCAATCAATATTGCCATGTAATAATAAAATAGGAACATCTCTAGGAAGTCGATCGGCAAAGTAAACAGCAGATCTTTTTTTGAGTTCTTCTTCCTTTTGATTCCAATAATCAGGTATTAGTTCTGAGTAGACCATTGTTTCCATATTAGGGCGGTCAATGATGGTTTTGTCAGTAGGGCCACCAACAATCACAGCCGCTTTAATGCGGTCTGTTTTAGGAAGGGTGAGATAGGTCATCATGCCTCCACGACTAAAACCATACATGCCGATATTATTGGCATCAGCTTTCGGTATTTCTTCTACTACTTCAATCAGATTAAGTACATCATTTACATCTGCTCCACCAAACTCGTCTTGTCCTTCACTCTTCCCACCTCCTCGATAATTACAACCAATAACGACAAAACCTTCTTGTGCTAAACGAGGGAAGTTGTAAGCAACTGAATAACTTCCTTTTTTAGGGAGAACTTGCAAGGCGCCCAAGTCGCGGTTTCCTCCACGATTAAAGATAATTACTGGGTAAGTTCCTTCGGCTTTTGGAACAGCAGCAAATGCCTGTATCTTATGTCCATCACTTTCATAAAATAACTCGTATACATCCACATTGGCAATGGGCTTGTAGGTGTCTAAAAAGGTCGTCTTTTCAGCATCTTCAAAAAAACGAGGATAGTCTTGCCAGTCGATCAACCTTTCCTCGATTAGTCGAGACTCGGTTTCTTGCGCGTGACAAGTACTAATTTGGCTGATGATTAGTAAGAGAAATAGAAATTGTTTCATACTTTAATTGAGTTAGTTGTCATTTAAATACATTCTATTTCGATAGTACAGATTTAAAGCATTGGAGTTCACTTCTACGACATCTAAATAGCCATCTTTATCCAAGTCAACGAATTTGATGTCATAGGTATCGAAGGTTTGTTCGCTTAGAGGGACTTTGGTAAAAGAGTTGCCATCTCCATCATTTTTATAGACCACATTCACCTCTCTTTTATTAGCTACCACAATATCTATATCTCCATCTTTATCACAATCGCCTACATCAATGGAGAAGGTTCTATCTGGTACTTGATCCAAATTGATAGCTTCACAATAAGAAAGGTCTTTATCACCAAAAAACAATTGATTGGGCTGTCCGATATTACCTGTTAAAATATCAGGAAATCCATCTTGATTAAAATCGGCAATAGCAACGGCACGCGTTTCGTCCTCTCCATTTCCAAAAGGGATTTTTTGTTCGAAGGTCATTTGGTGGTTGAGGTAAATATAGTTTTGTTGTTCATCTCGATTAGCCAAAATGAGGTCTTTATCACCGTCTTGGTCTATGTCAAAGACCTCCACGTCAATTGTGGAATCTCCTCCCTCTCCAAAGTGAATCACCTCCTCAAATTTTCCCTTCCCATCATTCAAGCAAATCTCATTTCGGTCACCACGATTGGTAACGATAATATCCAAGTCACCATCCCCATCTATATCCTCCACTGTTAAATTACGCGTACTCGAATTGTTCCAGCCAAAAAAGCCACCTTCTTGGTACATACCATTCCAGTGGTTGATAAAAATGCGATTAGGAGCGCGGTCATTCCCCACAGCAATATCCAAGTCTCCATCTCCATCAAAATCCCCCACCTCCGCAGCATAACTGGTAGATTTAAAAATGCCTAGATCGTAGGAAACAGTAAAAGACCCTTCTCCATTATTGAAATATATTTCATTTTGATCGGGCCAATGTCTTCCATTCGCAATGATGATGTCTGTATCACCATCTTTATCGACATCTCCAGCGGCAATAGAAGCTGTTCTTTTTTCTTCTGTACCAAAGGAGAGGCGAGTACCTCTAGGGTTGTGGAAATCATTTTCTTGACCAAAAAGCAGGAGACAGTGAAGACTTATGAGAAGAGTCCAAATCCATTTCATGATAAAAGCAATAAATTTCATGGGAGTATTGGATTGTATTTTTTTGAAACATAAAAGAAGGTGTAGTCGCTTATTAACTACACCTCCACTGTACAATGAAAAAGGTTGTTTATTCTTGTGCTACATTTACATTACCTTTTAAGACCAAACGGTAAGGTTGATCTTGGTTAGAAGTAACCACCGTAACGGTCTTAGAAAAAGCTCCTTCTCGCTTCGCATTATAAGTCGCCATAATCGTCGTACTTTCTCCTGGCATAATTGGCTCTTTAGCATAATCAGCCAAGGTACATCCACACGATGTTTTTGCAGTTTCAATGCTAATAGGCAATTCGCTTTCATTAGTCAATACAAACTCAGCAGAAACAGGAATGCCTTTTTCAATCGCACCAAAATCATAAGTTTGTTGATTCCATGTAATTGCTGCACTTTTTTCAGTATCATTAGATGCCAATAATACAGATGTTGATTGAGCAAAGGTTAATTGGGCACTGATGCATAAAATGAAAATAAAAATAGATCGTAACATGATAATTGAATTTTTGTTTTGAATAAATAAATTTGGATTCTGGGTTATTAGGTCGCCTTGAATGGTACCGTTCAAGGTCGTTGATGCAAATATAGAACTAAGTCGATAGTTTTACAACTAAAAATTTAGTTTATGACTGCCTTTAACGTTTGTTAACGCCTTTAAAGATCATTTCGAATGCAAAAGATTTTCTTAAATAGTGCTGGAAATCAATTAGTTGGATGCGAGTATATACCAAAAGGAGCATCGGCAGGATTTTCTTTTATTATTAATGCCGCAACAGGCACCAAGCAGCATTATTATCGTCATTTTGCGAATTACATGGCCAAAAAAGGAATTCGGGTACTTACATACGATTATAGTGGAATAGGGGAGTCCGCTCCTCCAAAAATGAAAGGATTTCAAACCAACATGATGCAGTGGGGTAAGTCAGATATGACCACCATGATCAACTATGCCTCCACCGATTTAGGAACAGACAAGCTCATCTTAATTGGCCAAAGTGTAGGCGGACAAATCGCAGGATTAACACCCGCGATTCATCAAGTAGATGGACTCATCAATGTAGCCAGTCAAACAGGCTATTGGAAAATCTGGCCACAACCTCTACGATACGGCTTATGGGTCAATTGGCAATTGCTTACTTTGCTTACCAATGTCGTAGGATACTTTCCAGGTAAGCGATTGGGTATTATGGAAGACTTACCCAAAGAAGTAGCCTTAGAATGGGCCAAGTGGGGGAGGTCACCCAATTACCTCTTCGATTTTATGAGTAAAGAAGATCAACAAACTTATCAAGAATTATCACTTCCTTTGTTATCTTACAGCTTCTCCGACGACACCACAGCTCCTAGAGCATCAGTTGTATGGCTCAATCAAAAATACCCCAATTGCAAACTAATTGACAAGTATATTAAGCCTACTGATATAGGCGTCAAGCACATTGGACATTTTGGCTTCTTTCGAAAAAGCTGTACCATTTTATGGGAAGACTTATTAACCGAATTAACAAACAACTTTTAAAATATATAGCATGAAAATAACGATCATAGGAACAGGAAAAGTAGGAGGTGCTTTAACGAAACGCTGGGTAGATGCAGGACACGAAGTGATTTTAGGAGTGCGTAACCTCAACAATATCAAAGCGAGAGAACTAGTAACATACAATCGAAAAAAAATTAAAATATTAGCTCCTTCCGAAGCAGCCGAAGAAGGAGAAATAATAGTAGTTGCCACACCCGCTCATGCAGCTATTGATGTAGGCGAATCTATAGGGATACACCGCGATAAAGTCATAATCGATGCCACTAATGCAATTTATAAAAAGCCCGATCCATTCCCTCATGCCACAGCAGCTTTGAGTGAAATTTGTCAATGCCGTCACGTCGTTAAATGCTTCAATTGTACAGGATTCGAAAATATGGAAGACCCTGTATATGGCAAAACGACGGTCGATATGTTTGTAGCGGGAGATAGCGAAAAAGGAAAAGCAGTTGCTGTCATTCTCGCCGATGATGCAGGCTTCGAAGATTGTTTCGATTTTGGAGGAAGCGATAAAATTGAACTCCTCGAACAATTTGCAAAGGTGTGGATCAACCTAGCCGTTATGCAAGGCTACGGGCGAGACATCGCTTTCAAACTCATCATGCGCGAAGATTATAAAGAAGAAGCCGAAAACGACTATCATTAGTAAAGACGTAGCGTGCTACGTCTCCATCCAATCATCCAGTCATCCAATCATCCAGTCATCAAACAAGCTGGGCGTGCCCAAGTCGCAATACTACCACTGCTTTGCCCGTTCATGCGTCTTCGCATGAACACCTCAGAACTCCATGCATCCTCGCATGAAACGGGCAAGCAATGGCAGCACTGCGGCTTGGTCGGGCTTTCGGCTAATATGTGGCTACTCGGCTACTGTTCAGCATAGTCGTCCCTTGTCTTCGCTCACACCGCTCAGCCTGCGGCACTCCTTGCTTCACAAGCAGCCTCCTCACGCCCCATTCCGCCTCTATCCCTCACGCAAAAAACGATGAAACGATTTACGTTAAACGTCCGACGAAGGAGCTGATACCAACGTCTTCGCTGGTGGCTAATTCGATAAATATCAGCAAAAAGATTAAATAATAAAAACGAAAAAAAAGGAGTATAAATCAAACGTAAATCGTCGGACATAAATCGTTCAATCCTTATCAAAAAAACTTCCCCTTTCTTACTAAAAATATTTGCAAAATTGCCCATTTTTTTGTATCTTTATACTACAAGCAAAGGGCAAAATAGCCACTGTTCTTCAAAATATTAACAAGCTAAAAAAAAGAAAATTAACATAAGAAAATGAGTTTTTGGCTAATTTTATTTGCTTTTTTACTTATTTTGGCTTATATTTGTAGTACAAGCAATGTTGATAATGCTTGTTGTTCTTAATAGTTTTGGCAAGATAAAAGTGAAAAAATGAGTGTTAATTTTTTTAGCATTTTTTACTAAATTTATTTGCAATTCTCGCTTTTTTAACTTATATTTGTAGTATCAAGGTTAATGATTTGTATTTAACTTTTGATGCCTGGAAAAAGAGCTTTACTAGCATAAATCTGTGGTGTTTCGCCATGGTTGCAGTAATGCCTCACATACTTCACCAACTACCAGTGTCATTCAGCGGCTATAGTACCACTAGTACTACTGATTTAGTCACTTGCGCTGAAGGAACGGAGTTCACTAAGTTTTACTAAATCAGTAGTACTAGTGGGACCTCCGCCGCCTACAGTAACTGGTTCTGGTCCTATGATTTTAGTAGTAAGGCTCTTTATTCCATTTTTGTCAAATTATTTTTTGTTCTTTTTTTCTGAGATTTACATGTAATTGATTTTACTAGCAAATTAAGCGGTGATTGATTTCATCACTTACCTGTGGCGTTTCGCCATAGCTGAAGTAAAGCCTTACATACGTCACCAACTGCCAGTGTCATTCAGCGGCTCTAATTACTATTAAGTTTGCACCAAAAGCTGTTTGCGCTGTGAGGGCAAAGCCCACAATAAAGCTTTTGGTGCAAACTTAATAGTAATGCCGCCGCCTACAGTAACTGGCTCAGGTCTTATGATTTTAGTAGTAAAGAAACATGTAATTATAATCTCCATTTAGTCTATTTTTTATTTCTATTCTTCATCAACCAACAATTGCTACCACTATGCAAAAGTTTAGGCGTTAATATCATTTCTTTTCCTGCGCAATATCCCTTATTGCGTCTGCTTATCCATCTTAATCTTTTTTGAACTTTATTAGCATGTAAAAGCTGTGGTGTTTCATCACAGTCGGAGTAAAGCCTTACATACATCACCAACTGCCAGTGTCATTCAGCGGTTACAGTTTTAGGTACTGCCCTTTCCTAAAACCTATTACGCTGATTTGCAAGCCGCCATAACAGGTTTTTGGAAAGGGCAGTACCTTGGACTTCCACCGCCTACAGTAACTGGCTCAGGTTCTTTGATTTTAGTAATAAAGTTTAAATTTCTACTTCACTATTTTTCTAACCAATTTAATTTTTCTGTCATGAGACAAACAAGGCGATAGTCACATCTTATAAATCCCTTAGAAGTACGTTTTCATTTACTATTTTATTAACCTGAACAGAGCTTTATTAGCAATCAAATGCTGTGGTGTTTCGCCATAGTTGCAGTAAAGCCTTACATACCTCACCAACTGCCAGTGTCATTCAGCGGCTCTTTACCCTGGTGGATCAATTAAAAATTTCCATTGCGCTGAGTAGGTAGATACCCACAATTATAAATTTTTAATTGATCCACCAGGGTAGCCGCCGCCTACAGTAACTGGCTCTGGTAATATGCTTTTAGTAATAAAGTTCTGTTCAATTTTTTACGCATGACAAATATCCAATTGAGGCAAAGATAAAGCCTCGTGTCAAATCCATCTTTAATATACATCCCAAAATCAGTCTATAACAAAGATTGTCTCAAAACCATGCCTGTACCTAACAAAGGGTAAACTGTTGTTTCCTGCTATTTATAATTGTTGAATTTATAAATAATAAATATCATTATGTCTATTCCAATTAATGAAACACTACTAACCAACTTCCCACCAACTACCAAAACAGGGGAGCAGCAGTTAGTCCAGTACATAAAAGATGCGCCATTTCAAGATGGGCATTGGAAAGTACTCAAAGGCTTGTATAAAAAATTAGAAGAAAATCCAATAAGTGAAGCACTTATTGAACTAATTTTCAAGTTAGATAACACTAGTCAAAAGGAGCTAGAGCATAAATATCCAACCGAACGATCATTGGGATATATGAAACGTCGAGCAGCACGATATTTACGCACCATTTCGGCAAGCAATCCAGATTTGTATATAGAAATTGTAATGGGTTTGCTTCATATGCAAAAAAATGAAATTGACCTAGATCATCAGTGGGTGTTAGGAAATATACTATTAGGTAGCTCAAAGCGACTCGTTCATGCTAGTAACGGACGAGGAAAAATGCGTATCGCTGAGAGTGATTTAGATATATGTCGTCGAGAGGAAAAATGCCCTGAAATATGGGATCAAAACCTCTTCCATCTCCAAAATTTACTACAGTCGGACGAGTTGGCTACTTTAGTTTGCGCATTTGCGATAAAAGTGCTAATACGCAACAAGAAGCCGCTCCCGACTTTTTCTAACCAACAACTTGCTCGCTTCTTTCAATCTGATTCTCCTTGGTTAAAGCAGGTAGCGGCAGATCAATGTTACCAAAAGTTGTTGTCTGGAAAACTCATTTCATCTCAATTTTTAGCACAGTCTTTCTTTTATTCTCCAGCAGATCGACGCGCTTGGTATGTCAACGTATTTTTTGGGCATAACGAAAATAGTGATAAACCTTCTATGCTTAAAATGTTGACTAACTGGTTGTTACCAGTCAATCAGAAAGCTCTCATTCCTAGCATGAAAGATTTAATGAAGCATATCGCTGAATTAACATTCGATCATTTAAAATTCCCAATTTCGGGTCGCGTTAAAAGTGCAGCAAAAGTGCTATTAAAGCATAAACAATATGTTGATACTCGACTCTTATCCAAGCATTTTAAAGCCATTTTAGCCGCAGAAAATAACGATTTGCTCGAATTAGCACTTGATGGTGCTTCAAAAAGCAATTACAATCAAATCAAAGATTGGTTATTAGGTGCTGAAGAAGCTCCAGAATCAATTATATCACATCTTTTTGAAGTATTTGAGAAGAAAATCACCATCAATCGCTCTTCTGTCAAACTAATGACCTCTTTTTTATATGAGCATTCTGTTAATTTATCTCACTTTGGGTGGATGATTATAAGTAAATCTAAAAAAGCATCTAACATTACGCAGAATTTTTGGGTAAACCAATATTGGCGTGGACATTTGAATGTTGCCTTCAAAAATATGGCAAGTTCAAAACATGGTTCGGAACTAGTTGCAAAATTCTGTCAAGATCGTTTACGTTGGATCGGCTGGCATTATGAAACAGTTATATATTTAATCAATAATGCACAAAGTCCTTTAAAGGAATCTGTGTATGGAATGATGAAAGAAAAAGTGCAGCAAGATTTACAAAATTGGTTAGAATATCTTGTGAAATTGGAAGATGATCGAGATAAAATTATGAATGATGTGTGGCCAAATATAACTGGTGGACAAATTAGTAATCACCATATGCTTAACTTACTCATGAATAACCACAAATGGATCAATTCCTGGGCTTGGCGATTATTAGAAGAGAAAAAAGCAGATCGAAAATGTGTGTATTATATTAGTAGTCGAATTATAAAAGATTATCAGGCAAGTAAAGTCCTTGAATTTGGAACAAAAATGCTTGAACATTCCAATAAATCTTTCTCAAAATGGTTTATTGAAGCTGTTAAAGATCAAGTAGAAAGCAATCCGCATCGTTTAGAAAAAATGATGGCATTTTCTCACCTGTTTATCAATGAGTTAGGTCCAAAATCAATACAGAAATTAGTAGAAGAGTTGCCTAGTGCAAAATGGAAAAAAGTACGCTTGTCAATTCATTTATATACGATGGGTGAAAATGGAAGTGCATTTTGGAAGAATGTATTAAATAAAATTGCAACGGGTAATGCCCCTAAATTATATAATCGAACTTTAGACGACGACCTATTTTTACAAAGTTTCTACTTGGTTGAGGACACAAGTTTACTCGAAGAAAAAAGCCCCGTTTTTGGCGATTTGTTATTCAACTGGCTTCAAAAACAGGAGAATCTCTTCTCAAAAGGAAGCACACTCTTACTTGCAGCTTGTAAACATCCAATTATTCAGATTCGAAACTGGGCAAAACAGCAAGTCCATAAAGTTGGAATGGATCTCATTTTTGCCTTACAATTAATGGAATCAGGCGTGCCAGATGCTTTCAAATTAGGGAAATCTTTCTTTGATGCGGCAAAAGATGACTCCATAGAAGAATTGGAATATGTATTAGCCTTATGTGATAGCCCACAGAAAGAAGTGCGAGATTATGGAATTAAATATATGAAAGAGCGATCAGCAAACTTAAAATCATCCATTGCAATGGCTTGCTTATCAGAGCATGGAGACCCAATCATACAAGAGTTTGTTGCCAAACAATTAAAAGAGCAAGCGACAAAAGAAGAATTTGTTCGCACTTTCGACAAAGGAGTTTTACGAACTAAAAATCAAAGTCGCAAAGCCAAACAAATCATCAAACAGCGACTCGAAGAAAACCTAGATGTAGATGCCGAAACGCTAGTCGAACTAGCACGCGGTAAAAATAAAAAAGATGCAGAGTGGGCTGTTTTACAACTCACCAAACTTGCGCTCAGCGGACAAGAAACCGCTGCATTTGAACTCGATTAATCTAGATAAATCTCCATTTTCTTCATATTTAAACCATCATCGTTATGCAAGTAACACAAGCCTACAGTCGGCCAAGTACGGCACGAGCCGACAACAAAGGGATGCACTTCGATTTAGCGGGCGAACTTTCTCGAAGTCCTGTTTCCCTTCACGCCATGGTCAAAAATAGCCTCTCTTATGCGCGACTAATGCTCGCTCTTCGTAAAGTTGTCACTGGAAATTGGCGAGGCGAACAAAAGGACCACACCAAATACCAAGAATGGGTTTACCAACAGTATTTGCTCGAATTACCCAAACATTATGCAGTCATTCTTAAAGAGAAGAAGCATCTTCTTGATGAGAAAGAAAAGCTAAACGAGCAAGTAGAAGCGATTAATAAGGAAATCAAACCGCTACAGAAACGATACTATGCTGCACGAAGCACCTACTACAATTGGCTTTACAAAAATGATCGCAGCAAATGGATCATTCTTGACCCAGTGATTAGCGTTCATCCAGATTGTGTGATTTTCGAAGCATTTTCACTCGACGAATCAACCTACGGACGCATTAGCGTTCCAATGTCGAATCTTGAAATCTTCGATGAGATAAGCTACGGAACTACAAATATTGATTTTAGTCAAGGACTAGCAGATGAAATCTACCGAGTTCGAAGCTATCGACCAGCTTGGCTCAAAGTGGCTTACGATCAAGTCGAGCTTTCGACTAGCTCAGGAGGAACAGTTGAGAAAAAAATTGATTTACCCGAAAGCTGGGTTCGTGGTTTCTTACAAGTCCAATCTGCAGCTTCAATGCCAGGAACAAATGTGCAACTCAGTACAGAAACATTAGGGAATATATTATCTGTATTGAATCAACACAAAGCAAAAGTGAGTCCACGATCATTGCGATTCTATCTCAAAAAAGGAGAAAAGCCACGAATTGTTATTGATCCTTGGAATATAGAAGTAAAGGAATTTAATTATGTGTACGAGGGTGATTTAGAAGGTGAAGTTCGGATCTGGGGACGCCGTCGTTTGTCCGTCTTTACCGATGTTTTACCACATGCCGACGAAGTACATGTCAAATTACTCGGAACAGGAATGCCTTCCTACTGGTCACTTTCAATGGATGGGCACCGATTTGATGTAGGCTTATCGGGCTGGACCGCAAATGACTGGGCACAAAAAGCCAATTTCGATTTACTCGCTTCAGTTGGCGATTCTTCAAAGCAAGATTTGAAAACGGTCAAGAATTATCTTATCAAAGAACTCGCTGGAACTCCCGCTACCATTGCCCAAGCAATCGGAATTGAGCAGAAAGCAGCAACCGCAAGCCTTCAAGCTCTTTGTCAAAATGGGCAAGCAATGTATGATCCGCTCACAGATATATACCGCTGGCGACAGTTATTGCAAAAAAACATCAAGCTTCCGAAAGCCAAAGAAGACGATCGAAGTAAATACGCTGTTGCTCTTTTGAAAGCCAAAAAAGTGGAAATAATTGATCAAGGAGAAAAAGATGATGTGAAATATTTTCACGCAGAAATACAAGGAAAAAATCTCTTCAAAACGAAAGTCAATCTCGATGAAGATGGACGAGTGAAGCGAGCCGAATGCACTTGTAGCTTTTTTCGAAAAAACAAGTTGCGTCAAGGTCCTTGTCAACACATTATTGCTACCACTTTAGCAATTGCTCAAGCTAAAAATAGTTAATAATTAAATGTAAAAATTCTGTCTCCTATTTTTTTCTTTTATTCCAGCATCAAAAAAATAAATTCTCATGAGTGTAGTCAATCAATCCGCAATCAAAAATTGG
>JAHDHP010000384.1 GCA_020631245.1 Bacteroidota bacterium
TCTTTCATTATTCAATAGGATTATCGTCCAATTCTTTCAAGAATTTCATTGGATCTATCAGAAACTTATGTGAATTTGATTTTTTGATTAATTTCCCCACCTCTTTTCGTTTAGGAAAAACCAAATTTCCTTTCACATCCATCAAGAGCCAATCATAAGTAGCAGCCAACTCTATCATTTCTCGCAGAAAAGTCCATTTTACTTCTCGCAAATCTGCTCGAAATACCAATTCTTCTATTTTTCCTGTTTCTTCACTCACCAACATATAAGCATCATTATCGACCTCTTGAGAATAAAACTTCCAACTGATATGTGTGTCTTTACTGTAATGTGCTCTTTTTACTTTTTTGTCAATCTGATGAATGATTTCGATAGGTAGTATATTAGTCGAACTCCACCAATCCTGTGTTAGGGCATCTTCAAAATGGTCGTCTTCATCTAGTAAACCTTCTTGTTTTAAGTTGAAATGTCTTTTCCGCTCTTCATAATTAATTTTCAACTTTTCGGGTATTCGCCCGTATTTTTCAAGCACTCCTTTTTTAGGAATCACTGTCATTTGAAATTGATAAATTGCCATTTGTTTATTCGTTTTATAGGGTATCGTATACTTCTGCAATGTCTAATAATTTCGCATTACTCAATTTCACCAAATCGTCCACCTTTAGTTTCATCAACAAGCCACGCATTCCCGCATTTACCCAGATGTCTCCTAAAGCTTCGGCTGTAATATCTACAAAAATAGGTGGGGAAGATTTCATCCCTATTGGGCTACAAGCCCCTCGGATATAACCTGTTAATGCCTCTAATTGGTCAATGGGAACTAGGTTAATTTTTTTGTTCCCACTCGCTTTGGCAATCGCTTTACGGTTCAGTTTTTTATCACCAGGGATGACCGCCACTAATAGACCTGTTTTATTGCCCTTTACTACCAATGTTTTATAGACCTCTGCGATCTCTAGCTTATTATCTAGAGCTATCTTTTTCACATCTAGGTTTTCGGGGTCATACGTATACTCTAGTAACTGATAGGGGACTTTCTTTCGTTCCAGAATACGTATAGCGTTAGTCTTTTTCATTTCTTGGGTATTCTCAGGTATTTATTTGAATCTCGTACATATCTAGTAATTCTACTTTCTCTCCTTGCTTCACTTTTTTCACAAAGGTTCCACCATTATATTCTACTACTTTTCGAGAGCCAATATTATCGGCCGATAAGGTTAAAGTAAGCCTTTCAACTCCTTCCCTCTTTAACTGCTCCAACAAGGATTTCAACATTTGTTTGCCATATCCTTTATTTCGATGTTTTGGAGCTATTTCATAACCTACATTTCCAAATTCTGCTGGGATATTGGTACGATAACGTATGGTTCCTACAATCTCTTCGGCATCATTGAGGAACCAATAAAATCGCACATAGGGTTTCTTTTCCTCTAAACGACTCGGATCGCGCAAAGCTACCAAATGATCTATAAATGCTTCGTAATCTTCAAATACGCGTTGGTACATGCTATAGTAATCTTCATTGGGATTCTTTTTTTCTGCTTCTTCCCATTGCTCGACATAGGCTTTGAAACGTGGTTCGAAATTGGGGAGGTGGGATATGAGTGTTAGGGGCATTGGAGTCACTTTGTTGAGTCCCTAAATTAATAAAAATAAATACAACTTATCATTTCTACTTTCATCCAACCCACTTAGGAATTTTTTCAACCTGTCATGCGTTAACAAACTGATTAAAATATTAAACAGACATGCGACGCAATTACAAGCTAGAACGACTCCAAAAGGGAGAAACATTTATTACAAAGGAAAAGGGGAATTCGATGGTTCCCATTATTTATTCGAGACAAGAACACAAATTGGCTCCTGCTAATTGGCAGGATGTAAAAGTGGGAGATATTGTTTACTGTAAAGTCAAAGGAAATTTTTATACCCATCTCGTGAAAGCAAAAGACGATAGAAAGGGTTGCTTAATTGGTAATAATAGAGGAGGTACGAATGGATGGACGCGACAAGTTTATGGGAAAGTTATAGAGATTTTGTAGGATATTAAAAACCACTCCTCAGCCCTTATTCTTGATTTTCTTTAAATTACTTAGCACCAACCAAATTCCAACTGCTGATCCAGCAAATCCTATTAGATATTGTTTCTGAAGAATGAATATAATTCCAAAAGATTCACTTCCAGGATTTATATTCCGTTATTTTGTCTTTTCCACTCGCATAATTTTCTCCATTTTACGCCCCTTTCCCAATTCATCTACTACCTTGTCTAGATACCTTACTTGCTGGGTCAATGGATTCTGTATTTTTTCTATTCGATACCCACAAATTACCCCCTTAATGAGGTGCGCATTCGGATGTAAGGTAGCATCTTGAAAGAATGTTTCAAATGTCGCTTTTGACGCTATTAGCTCTTGCAGTTTTTCTTCATCATAGCCTGTTAACCACTCAATCACTTGATGCAACTCGTCTTTTGTTCTACCTTTCTTCTCTACTTTGGTTACATAATGTGGGTAAACGGAAGCAAAAGTCATTTTTGCCATTCGTTCATCGTGTTGGCTGGTATCTTTCATGGTTGGTTTGCTTTTATCCATTGTAAATTAACAATAAAATATGAAATCCTTTCTACACTATTTTTTCTTTTGGGTGCCATTATTGTTAAACTGACTCATGAATTATAGGAAATGAAAAAAGGAATAAAAAGGCAAGTATTTTTATTAGATTTGTCATATAAAAACGAAACCCAATAACTTGAAGAATTTCTTCAGAGGTTACTGGGAATAAGATATTACAAATATAGTCTAAAAGATAGATAAATACAACCCTTAGTGATGAAGTACTCCGAATTTGAACAAGTTATATCTCGTCCAAGAATTAATAGATATTTGCAGGCTTGCAACTCCAACACCAAAAAGGCTATGACATTATATCGAAAAAATCTAAAGCTTTCACAGGAGATGTTTACTATTATTAGTTGTTTTGAGATTGCTCTAAGAAATGCTATTGATAGACATTATGTTCACTCATTTGGTACAAATTGGCTTTTAGACTCCATTTCTAATGGAGGGATATTCGATAATCAAAATTGTCGATTTACAAAATCAGCAATTGAAGATGCCCGTCGCAAACTCCAGCAACATCAACACTTAACCCCCAACAAATTAGTCGCAGAGCTAGGATTTGGATTTTGGAGATATCTCTTTGCTCGTCATCAATATAGAGTAGCTGGGAATACACTACTCAGAATTATGCCTGCTAAACCTCGAAGTACTCCTACAAATCAATACAATCACACTTATGTTTTTAGAACCTTAGCCCAGATTAATGACTTGCGAAATAGAATAGCCCATCATGAACCCATATGTTTTAGCCAAGGGCATTCAATAAAAGATACAAGAAATGTTCGAGTTACTTATAATCAAATCATTCAACTATTCCAATGGATGAATATTGATGCCAATTCTTTACTTTATGGATTAGACCATATTAATCGTGTATGTAACGATATTGATAACATTTAGAACTCTCATCTCAAACAAGATTCTCTTCAAACAGACAAGAAACTGGACGATTGATTATGACATAACATCAAAGTTGCTAGGAGACGATTAAAACGCCAATATTACATAAATTGCAAAAGCCGCTCACTAAAATTATAGTGAGCGGCTTTTTTCTGGAAATAAGTGTAAAAAGTTAGGTTATTAGTTTTTTTCTCAATGTTTACGCAAAAAAGTTAAAAATTGCACAAACACGCCCATAACACATTAACAATCGACGACTTAACACAAAAAATCTGTGACCTCGGAAGGATTCGAACCTTCAACCTCCTGATCCGTAGTCAGGTGCTCTATCCATTAAGCTACGAGGCCATGTATTTATTAGAAATACAAATTGGGAAAGTATTAACTTTCAAGACTGCAAAGATACGAACTTTCAGGTAAAAGAACAATATTATCTGATAAAATTGTGCGACATGAGACGATTTACGATGGAGCGATTTGACGTTTAATCACAAATCGCCTTTCGCGTAATACCTTTGTAAAAGCAAAGCATTTGCAAAAACACATATGTAGTGCAAATTGAAAGGCAATCAGCCTAGCCGGTGAAACTTGTAAACATTGCCACCAGCGATGACGCTGGCGGTAGCTCCGTTGGACGTCGCATCGTCAATCGTTCAATCGTCTTTCCGCGTGAGGGATAGTAGTGGTAGCTTGACGAAATAGATGCTATTGTGAAGCAAGGACTAGCGGGGCTGACAGCGGAAGACACC
>JAHDHP010000385.1:0-2242 GCA_020631245.1 Bacteroidota bacterium
TGACCCAGGCACTTGTAATACAGATATTTGTGTCGGAGATGTAGAAGCTTGGGATGTTGCCACTTGTAACTGTATCATCATTGATGCTCAAATACTAGGTTGTACAGATGCCAGTGCTTCTAATTTCAATCCAAGTGCCAACTGCGACGATGGTTCTTGTACCTTCGATGTGCCAGGTTGTGTAGATGCCAATGCCGATAATTTTGATCCTTTAGCTACTATCGACGATGGCTCTTGTACCTATAGTGGTTGTACCGATGCTAATGCACCAAACTTTGACCCAATGGCGACCACCGATGATGGTTCCTGTTTACCTGCCAATCCAGCAGGCTGTAATATCTCTTTTGTAGCACAAGATATGAGTCAAGGTAGTGCTGGAGGAATAGGAGTTTTCTACTACAATACTTCTGAAATCAATGTAACAGGTGGTACTGCTCCTTATAGTTACAACTGGGATGCAGTAGGATATGTGCGAAATGCTATACTAGGTACAGGTTCAGTGCGAGTCATACATGCAGATAATGCCACTTGGTGTGTCACCATTACCGATGCTGTAGGATGTATGATTGTGGTATGTGAAGACCTCTTCAATGGTAGCCCAATGGGAACAAGTAGTATCGATATTGTCGATTCTGATATTAGCCCTTCTATTAACTTACAAGCTACTGGTGGTATCGATATCTCAGTAGGTGGAGGAACACTACCATATACCTACCAATGGTCAAATGGCAGTACCTCACAAGATATTTATGGAGTCAGTAGCGGCTGGTATAGCGTTACCGTTTGCGATGCAGATGATATGTGTACCGAAGGCTGGTATTGGGTGCCGAGTAGTCGTTTAAGTGGGCGTGGCAAAGTCGAACAAGCCACTTTGAAAGTATATCCTAATCCTACCTTTGAAGATGCTCAAATTCAATTTAGCATCCCTCAAAACGAAAAGGTAAGTATTCAGTTATTTACGCTTACAGGAGCTTATATACAAGATGTATTTAGTGGAGCTATTAGCAATCAAGCTATGCATACTACTAAACTTGAAACAAGCCGTCTCCATGCAGGCGTTTACCTATTGCAAATGACAACTGCTTCGGGTTATACTACTTACGAAAAAGTAGTGATAGCCAAATAGTAATTTAGCCAGGGGGTGGGTTTTTAAACATAAAATGTCAAAAAAATCAATGCCCAACTATTAAACTAAAATTTTTGCCCTGATACCTTTGTGTATGAGGGCTTTTCTTTTTTTGGGCGTGCCCCTCCGCAGGTCTTGGGGAACTAGGGGATTAATTCAGTGAGCGCGTAACGCAACTCAATCCCACATCCCCTAGTCCCACAATCCCTTGCTACGGGTCAGGCTATCCACTTGTAGTTGCCTCGCAGAAAACATATTCGGCTATCACTACTCGCAGTGTCTTCCGCTGTCAGCCCTGCGAGTAGTAGCCTCATTATGTTTCTGCTTCGCCAAGCTACCGTTACTATCCTTCACGCAGTCTCCTGTCTACAGTATTTACACAGCTGGATTTGGATTTGGATTTTTTAGCCTCATAGTAAAGATGAAAAAATAAATTGATCAAATATTGCTTGGTCAATTTATTCTTTCCTCTTTACATAGAGACTACATGTTGGTTGACTTGAATATTTGAGAAGCTAGACAAAATAATCTGTGGTTAAAAGAAAGTAATTACCCCTCTTCTACAGGCGGAATTACTACCTCGCCAGCAATCTTAAAAAACTCCTTAAAACATTTGGCAGTTAAGATAGCATCTTCCAATGCATTGTGTTGGTCACCTTCTCGTTCAAAACCAAAGAACTCAGCAGTAGCAGTAAGACTCAACGATTTTGGAACCCACTCTCCGTTATTTTTGAGGATTTTGTAGACAAAGTAAGCAAGCGTATGTAAATCCAATAATTTGTACGAATAAGGCCAGTCTAGTTTTTCGTCGAGGTAGGAAAATTTGAGAAAGTTAATATCATTAATCACACTCTGTCCACACATGACAATATCTTTCAGATTGCGTGATTTAGCAAATTCATTAGTTGGTGTTTTTCGTCCCAAAGTATCACGAATCCATTTTTCAAAGGCAGGGATTACATCATAAATCATAGGGGCATCTTTGAGCGATTCTCGACTCAATCCATGTACTTGTTCCGCCATGATAGAAAAAGCTTCTTCATTTTCGGGATAGACATTGGTAATATATTGCGACTTTTCCTGCCATTGGTCATTATAGAGTACGGCTCCAAGTTG
>JAHDHP010000385.1:2342-4258 GCA_020631245.1 Bacteroidota bacterium
TGGGAACGATCTTTTTTAGGTTATCCAACTACCGATGAAACAGCAACTCCTGATGGTCGCGGTCGCTTCAATCACTTTCAAGGCGGTTCCATTTATTGGACGCCCGAAACAGGAGCGCATGAAGTACATGGAGATATTCGCAAGAAGTGGGCAAATTTAGGCTGGGAACGCTCCATTTTGGGTTATCCGATTTCAGATGAAGTCGATGCTCCTGACGGACAAGGGAAGTGTAGCTATTTTGAAGGAGGAGCCATCTGTTGGACAGCAGAAGGAGGTACTTATGTTAGAGAAAGAAAAAGACAAAACCCTAAGCCCCAAACACCTAAAGCCCCCACCAATAATTATCTCACCGTTTTTTATAATGGTTATACCGCTGATGGTCTTCTTACCATTCGAAATCTTCAAACTAAAAAGACACAACAACAAGTGGTCTACAATGGGAAAACGGTATTTAAGCTTTCAATCAATGGCGGAAATTATGAATTATTGAGAGATAAATGTCCCCCTAAATCCGATTGTTTCCCCATTTATGAACGCCTTCAATCGGTAAGTCTTAAAAAAGGAGAAAATAAAACGGTGCAAGTGCGAGAAAGAATTGATTAGGAATGATGAAAAAAAGAAAGCAGAGCGACATTCATTGGTAGCTCTACTTTCTTAGTGTATTCCACAATTATCATCTTTGCTGAAAAATGCTTTTTTAGTTTATCTAAATGTTTAAACATTGATTAAGGTAAAAAAATAGTTTTCTATTTTGATCTTCGTTATATAATTCTAACATATGCCAATAATAATAACCATGATAAGCAAATAAAATGAAAAAATAAATTTGGTTAATTATCCTAATTATTAGGTTTGAAGTTATAACATTGAATACGTGGTTTGATTGAAAAAGTTTCAAATGTTATAGTAATTAATTTTAATTTGATTTTCTTGTAAAAACATTGACTGATTTGCTTGAATCAAGATTTTTTATATTGAATGAGTTTTTTGCTGTTGTGTAAATATTTGATTGTTAGATGTAAGAGTCTGTTTTTAGATAAAAGAAATTTCGATGTTGCACCTTTGTTTTTTTGATGCATGAAGGAGTTTTCATGTTTAGGTGCAACAAATTTAATTTCCAGGCGTATCTTTTGACATAACACTTCTCTTGATATGCTTCTTGTTTATTCCACATCATTACCACACTAAATAATTTTATTTAATTCTTTTCTTTTTGAAAGAATTGGTTTGCTGCTGCATTAGTATTACTCCATTTACATTCATTCCATAATTATTTTTTTAATGCGTGATAGTTCTCACGCAAATAGGATTCTTATGTCCAATGAATGAATTACAATTATTTATTATGAGAAATTACACTCAACTCATTTTCATTTTTTTATTATTGCTATTTACTTTGCCAGTACAAGCGCAAGTAGGAATAGGAACTAAGGAACCCATAGGAGCCTTAGAGATTAAATCAACTACGGGAGGTTTTACCTTACCTCGTATGAATACAGAACAACGTGACGAACTCATTTTTCAAGAGCCTAGCGGTGCAACTGAAGGAACGATTATTTACAATTTAGACAATCAAAGTTTAGAAATTTACAATGGGAAAGTATGGAAATCAATATCAATTAAACATCTCGTAACATTACATAATAATAACATTGGTGATTCAAAAAAAGACAAAGGGATATTATTTGATAATAGTCCTTTTAATGAATTAATAAACGAATTTAGTATTAATTCGAAGAGTATAGTTATTAAAGAGGGGAAACGAATACATTATATTAAGATAAGCGATTTAGTTAGTGTGTTAAATGCTAATGGAGGCTTAATTGACCAAGTAGATGATGCCGACAAT
Organism: Bacteroidota bacterium; assembly: GCA_020631245.1. Lineage (GTDB taxonomy): Bacteria > Bacteroidota > Bacteroidia > Chitinophagales > UBA2359 > JAHDHP01. The sequence continues at coordinate 4,192 of JAHDHP010000385.1, forward strand.
GACCCGACAAACGAGCTACAAGATTGGAGTAGCTTACCTGGTATTCCTGCTGACATTGCCGATGGTG
>JAHDHP010000386.1:0-1192 GCA_020631245.1 Bacteroidota bacterium
GAACGATTTACGATTGAACGTCCGACGAATACGTTCTTGTTGAAGACAAATCCTTCTATCGTCGGATGTAAATCGTTTCATCGTTGGGCGTAAACCGTTTCATCGTTGGACGTAAATCGTTCTATCGTCTATACTCCAAACTGTCGTAAATGATGATCAATATGTTTATAAACAAAACGAGCCACTTGATTACGATCCATTTTACCAAAAAACGGATGGACGAAACCTATATAATCGCTGGTTTTTTTGCTAGGATACTGCTTCAATAAAGAAATCCATAATTGCTTTTTTTCTTCAACATCTCCCTGCTCTCCTCCAAATTTCAAATCGGGATGAGTGGGGCTATTTTTGTCTAGTGGAGCATCATCTTTGGTATTGTGTTTAAGTGCCATTTTGCCAAAAAATAGTCCAATAAGTCGGCGACTTAGGGTCGTTTGTCGCAGCATTAAGCGTTCATTTTCTGTACAATGTTTTAGCATTTCATAGACGTTCATCTTTCCCCATAATCCTTGTGAAGAACTATCTAATTGATTGATACGTGTTGCTAATTCGCTAATTGTTTTTGGATCAAAAATATCTTGCATGGTGCTAAATTTTAAGTATTAATAATGATAACTTCACCCTTATTACGAATGAGCTTATAGGAATTGGACAAGGCTGCCACTTTTTTTTAAATTTTTTATTTATGGTCACTAAAAAGTACAATACCAGAAAGGTTATACTCCTTTGTTTAATATTGTCAATAAGTCATTCGCTTTATAGTCAAAGCCTATTTTATAACACGCATCATTTTGGGATGAAAAGTACCTTGTTGGGGGGAAATGTTACGGCAGGAAGTGAAGATTTGAGTATGGTCTATTATAATCCAGCTGCTTTGCGACATAGTAAAAAAAAGGGACTAGATTCATCTATTGTGCAACCTACATGGAGTAAATATAGGTTCAGAAATGTATTGAGAAGGTAGAGAAAGTCGGCAACACATTACAGCAGGAATTCAACGAAAACATCACAACTCTGCTTTTGTGATAGGGATAGATTGGGGCTTTGCTTTTGAAAAAGATCAGTATTTACTGGAGCAATTTTCAACCATATTTAATGTAGGAGATAACACTACAAAATTTGCTCATAATACAGTTACCCTCCTTGTAACTTATGAGTTTATTATTGATTCGGTGCGTAACATTGGAAAAAT
>JAHDHP010000386.1:1292-4231 GCA_020631245.1 Bacteroidota bacterium
GCTTGCTACAAAACACAACATCTCAGCGGCATGATCTAATTTAGCGAAACGTTCATCAGTAGTAAGCCCTTTGGCATAACGGTAATAAATTTGCTGTGCAATAACCGCTAATTTGAACAGACCGTAAACATAGTAAAAAATAAGGTGTTTGATTGGGCGACCACTTTTTTTAGCATACATTTCCACCAGTTCTGTTCGACTAGGGTTGCCTTCTAAAACGGTAGGTGATGGAATGCCTTGTTGCATGAGTGGCCCATCGGTAGACATCGTCCAATAGGCGAGGGTGGTTCCTAAATCCATCATTGGATCACCTAATGTACACATTTCCCAGTCAAGTACTGCATTGACCTTTTTCCAAGTATCATCTGCAAAAACGATATTATCATAACGGTAATCATTATGAATAAGACTATGTTCGTATGCTTTAGGTTGGTTTTCTTCCATCCAAGTCATGATTTGCTGGACTTGAGAAATTTCACGCGTAGCTGCTTTGAGGTATTGCTTCCCCCAATTTCTTACCTGCCGTTCCACATAGCCATTCGGACGGCCTAAGTCACCTAGTCCAACAGCTTCATAGTCAACTTCATGGAGTTGTATAAATGTATTGAGCCAAGTATCCGCAATGGTTTCAAATGCGACTGGAGAAATGGCTCTTTTTTTTGCCTCTTTCATAGATAAGATAATCCCCTCCTTATATTCCATGATATAAAAAGGCGCGCCCAAAATAGCAAGATCATCTGTAAAGGAATAGGCTTGTGGAGCAGGGAATACTTGATATAGTTTTGAAAGTATCTTGTATTCCCTACTCATATCATGTCCTCGTTTCACCGCCCCAAAAGGAGGCCTTCGTAGTACGAATTCCTTGCCTTCTATATGGAGGAGGTAAGTGAGATTCGAAAATCCATTAGAGAATTGGGATACCTCCCATTCACTATTGGCATGTTCAATTAATCCTTCAGCTTGTAGGAAGGACTTTAAGGGAGCTTCGTTAAGCTCTTCTCCTTTTCGTACTTGTTGTGACATGATGTATGATATTATAAGACAGTAGTTGCCTCTTCAATAATAGTTAGTGCATCTGAGTGCATTAGCGTTTCTTTGGCAGCACTAATTTTGGGTAGCTCATACTTAAAGAAAAACTTCATGGTGTGTATCTTACTCTCGTAAAAATCAGCACTATAAGTCATGTTATTTGTTATGAGACATGTTTTCGCCTTTGTTGCCATTTTTAACCATTGCCAAGCTATCACTACATTACTCATCATCTCCATAAAGATAGTGGCATCTGCAATAAAGCGTTCGTTTTCCCCTTTCATAGCATACTGAATCAAGTGCATCACTACTTCTTGTACTAATTTAGACGCATTTTTGAGTTGATTGGCATAAGGTTGAAGCGCTTCATAGTTGGAAGCAGCTTTGATTGTTGTAATCATTTCTTTGGTTAGTAACTTCATGGCTTCCCCATTTTTCATCACCACCTTTCGTCCGAGTAAGTCGAGCGATTGAATGCCAGTAGTTCCTTCATAAAGAGCCATAATACGGACATCTCGATAATACTGTTGAAGCGGAAAGTCGGTGCAGAAGCCATAACCCCCCAGTACTTGTAAACCATTATTGATAGATACACGCCCCATTTCAGAAGGATAAGTCTTGGCAATAGGAGTTAGTATTTCAAGGAGGTTATTATAATGTTCTTTTTCTGCTTCTGGGCCTGCTATTTCCATGTCGTGGTAATAGGCTGTTTGGAGGAGTAATGCGAGTGAACCTTCTGTAATGGCTTTTTGAAGGAGCAACATGCGTCTTACATCAGGGTGGTTGATGATCGTTGTTTGTGCGGTATTTGAATTTTTGATTCCTCCTGCTTGTATGCGTCGTCCTTGTGGGCGTTCTTTGGCATATTGTAAAGACGCATAGTAGGCGGCTGTTGCTACACCAGTACCCGTAATACCCACTTCTATTCTTGCGCTATTCATCATCTGAAACATGAAACGCAATCCTTGATGTGGCGCACCTACTAACCACCCTTTGCAGTTATTTTGTTCTCCAAAAACAAGATGGGTGGTACAATATCCTCTCTGCCCCATTTTTTGAAAGTCGGCAATTGTTACTACATCATTTTCTTCTAAGCCGCCATCATTAGTAATTCGTTTTTTGGGAATGACAAACAAAGAAATGCCTTTTGTGCCAGCGGGTGCGCCTTCGATACGAGCAAGGACGAGGTGTACAAAATTGTCGCAATATTCGTGGTCTCCTCCTGAAATAAATATCTTTTGTCCTGTGATTTGGTAAGAACCATCGTCATTAGGTTTAGCACTTGTCTTTACATCCGATAAAGAACTACCTGCTTGTGGTTCGGTTAAGCACATGGTTCCTCCCCATTTTCCTGCCATCATATTGGGTACATAGGCATCAATTAGTTCTTGTGATCCGAAGGTGACGATTAAGTTGGCAGCTCCTCCTGTAAGACCAGAGTAGCCGTGCAAATTGTTGTTGGCACAATGTTGTATGAAAGAATAACATGAATAGAGGGAGCCTGGCAATTGCATCCCACCTACTTCATAATCGAATGTTGCTCCTATGGTGCCATTTTCAGCAGCGTGTTTGATATAGTCTTCTACTACAGGATGTACAATGATTTTTCCATCTTTAAAATGGGCAGGTTGAGCATCCATTTCTCGAAAACAGGGATACATGACTTTATCCGCATAGGCTTTGGTAGAGTCGAGAAAAATATCAAAACTTTCTTTATCATAATCTTGGTAACGTTCAAAAGCACATAACTGTTTTATATCAATTACCTCATGTAGTATGAAGCGGAGTGTGTCCATGTCCATGTATTGAGCCATTGTTCTTTGTTTTTTTGAATTAAAAATTGAATTGCAAGATACAGAAAAACGGTTGAACGATGAAACGGCATAGCGTTCTATTAATCCTGAAGGGAT
>JAHDHP010000387.1 GCA_020631245.1 Bacteroidota bacterium
TTCCGCGTGAGGGATAGCAGTGGTAGCTTGGCGAAATAGCTGCTTTCGTGATGCAAGGACTAGCGGGGCTGACAGCGGAAGACACCGCTAGGACTATGCAGCACTAGCAGGTAGGAGACAACTACAAACGAATAGCCCGACCAAGTGGTAGTATTGTTATTGCTTGCTTGTTTCATGCGAGGACGCATGGGCTGATTTGGGTGTTCATGCGAAGACGCATGAACGGGCAAGCAGTAGCAATATTACTGCTTGGGCACGCCCAACAAATGATGATTGGTTGATTGAATGACTGGATTGCTTTTCGTCGAACGTGAATCGTCGGACGCTTACCTTTGTTTCGCTAATTTTTGTAACTCCTTCCCTATTTCTTCCGCTTCTTCATACAATAATGCGGCAGCTTTCACATCGCCCGATCGTTGAATATCGCGGGCTTCTTCGAGCTTCTTTTGGTACTTTTTTTCGAGGGCTTTGATGGGATCTTTTTTGAAAAAACCGAACATAATGATTGTGTTTAAATAAAAAAAAGGATTGTAACTGGTGTTACAATCTCTCTTTCAACATTTATTGTTGGGAATGGTTCACGAACCCACTCCTCGCCCCAATGTCATGGAAATAAGAAAATAGCACTTTCTCCAAACATATCAGATTTAAGGCAGTGCCTAGCTTTCATGATAGCCCTTACTCAAAATCTGCCATGTTGGATTGCTTAAGTCAATGACATTGCCCCTCGCCCTTCCCAAGAGGGGAATTAGTTCGGTATATATTCATTTGTTAGACGTAAATCGTTCAACCGTTTCACCGTAAATCGTCTACACTAACTCCCCATACAATGCTTCCCGTTGCTGTTTAATCTTATCTGATTTTATATAATCATCAAAACTTAATAAGCTATCGATCATGCCATTTGGCGTGATTTCGATGATGCGATTGGCAACTGATTGGATAATGTGGTGGTCATGAGAAGCGAAAATCATATTGCTTTCGTAATCCTTCATACCTGTATTGAGAACGGTGATGGACTCTAGGTCAAGGTGGTTAGTTGGTTCATCAAGAAGTAGGAAGTTAGGATGTTCGAGCATCACTTTAGAGAGCATACAACGTACTTTTTCCCCTCCCGATAATACACTTGATTGCTTGTATACTTCATCGCCACTAAATAACATACGCCCTAAGAAACCACGAATGAATTGTTCTTCTTTTTCTTCCGAATATTGACGTAACCAGTTAATAAGGTCAAGGTCGTTTTCATCGGTGAAGAATTCGGTATTTTCATTGGGTAGGTAGCCTGCTGTAATTGTTACTCCAAAATCTACACTGCCAGAATCTGGTTCGATATTGCCCGCTAAAATTTCGAAGAAAGTAGTTATAGCAGCCGAATTGCGACTCAAGAGGGCAATTTTATCGCCTGCATTACAGGTAAATGAAATATTGTTGAAGAGTAAATCGCCATCTAAATTCTTCTTGCTCAACTTATCAACTGCCAATATTTGATTACCTGGCTTACGAGCTGGCTTGAAGTGGATAAATGGATATTTACGACTCGATGGGCGAATTTCTTCGAGGTTGAGTTTTTCAAGGGCTTTTTTACGACTTGTTGCTTGGCGTGATTTCGACGCGTTGGCACTAAATCGCTGGATAAAGTCCATCAACTCTTTGCGTTTTTGCTCTGTCTTTTTGTTACGGTTGTTTATTTGGCGAGCCATCAATTGGCTGGTTTCGTACCAGAAGGTGTAGTTACCCGTGAAAATACGTATCTGACGGAAATCAATATCGGCTACATGCGTACAAACCATGTCGAGAAAATAACGGTCGTGAGAAACAACGATGACCGTATTTTTGAAATCGGCAAGGAAATCGGCTAACCAGGTAATGGTAAGTGCATCAAGGTCGTTGGTAGGCTCATCTAATAATAAAATGTCTGGCTCTCCGTATAGGGCTTGTGCGAGTAATACTTTCACCTTTTCTGGCCCACTCAATTCTTTCATCAAGCGGTAATGAAGGTCTTCTTTGATGCCTAAGTTGCTGAGTAATTCTGCTGAATCACTTTCAGCCATCCAACCGCCCATTTCTCCGTACTCATTTTCGAGGTTGGCAGCGTGTAGCCCCTCTTCCTCTGTTGCATCTGGATTGTTATAAATGGCGTCTTTCTCTTGACGAATGGCATACATCTTTTCATGTCCCATCATCACTACATCTAATACGGGTACTTCATCAAACTCAAAGTGATTCTGTTTCAAGACCGCCATGCGGTTATTAGGTTCTAAAGAAACACTGCCGCGAGTAGGATCAATTTCACCCGATAAGATTTTGAGGAAGGTTGATTTACCTGCCCCATTTGCCCCAATAACACCATAGCAATTGCCACGAGTAAATTTGAGATTTACCTCATCAAAAAGAATGCGCTTGCCATATTGTAGACCTAGTTCACTAACTGTAAGCATATCTAATACGTATTTATTTTATAACCGTTATTTGTCTTCAAAAACGGCCGCAAAGATACGTATTTTTACTTAGAATAAAGTATTATTAGACAATCTCATGGTCGATAAAAGCGAATATCTCTTTCATATTTCGCAAGATGTGTATATTGTGTGGAATATTCAACTTATCAGAAAGCACTTGTCCACCTGAAAGAACAATCATTGTATTGTGAGGAGTTAGTGCTTGAGACAATTTATCAAGATAGTCTTGTAGCTGATTACGAGAAGGAAGTGATGTAAAAATAGAATAGATGTATTCAGGCTTTTTCAAAACTACTGTGCCTATTACATCATCAAAAGGGACATTCGCACCGAGGTAAGTGACACGATGATTTCGTGCTTTTAACAAATAGCATAAAAAGAGTAAGCCTATTTCGTGTAGCTCTTTTTCGGGAAGGTATAATAAGAAATGACGACTATCCGAATCTTTTTTTACAACTTGACCGTCAATTGCCACAATAATTTTTTGGCGAATCAAATTGGAAATGAAATGTTCTTGGGCAGGATTGATATGGTTGGTAAGCCACATAATACCAATGCGTTCCAAAAATGGATATATTAGAAGACGCATGGCATCTTCGAAGCTGTTTTGTAGAATGGCTGTAGACACTATTTTTTCGAACTCCTCTTCTTCCATTTCGATCATCGCATTGGTCAAGCGCGTAATTTGCAATTCAAACTTTAAGTCTGAATCTTCCAAACTATTTACTTCTTGCTCAATATCACTAGTAGACATCTTGGAAATATTTCCAATTCGATGCCCATACTTGTTTAGTAATGCAATGTTCAAAATCTGTTTCAGATCTGTATCCGTATAAAAACGGATATTGGTTTCGGTTCGCTTTGGAGTGATAATCTTGTAGCGTTGTTCCCATACCCGCAAGGTATGCGCTTTCACGCCCGAAAGATGTTCCACTTCCTTAATAGAGTAAAAAGCCATTTGTTAAGCTTTGTACAATAATGCAAAATGCAAAATACATTAACATTATCATGAATGAATACACGATTGTTAAACTGCAACACTTCGATTATCCTTTTGTTTAGCAATCTCTCTATTTTCTTGCCAATTCTCCCTCTTTGTCAGTCTTTTTTCATTAAGTGTGCAAAAAAAGTTACAACAGTGACTACAATTTAAGACACTCATAAGCTTACACTTTTATCATCAAGCTTTGTAGTTTTTTTAGTACAGTAAAAATTTAAGTGTTTTTTTATCAGACGATAAGCATTAAAGACAAATGATTTATAAATTAACAAATTACCTTACTTAATTTTGCCTCGCTACAAATTGATTATCAAGCAATTAATCCACCTTGCTTTCCCTTTTTTTTTAGTGGCTATTTGTAGGCAAGGTTTTGTTAAGGTAAAGCCTTATAGCAATTGAGATACAACAAGTCTCTCTTCCAAGATTTTTTTCAGCAAAAAAACCTTTTTTTTGTCTCATTTTTCATTTTTGGCACACTATTGGCATAATAGAAGTCAAACAAATTAATTTAGGCAAAGACGAAATAATAATTTGGGGTTAAGGGGGTAGTCTTTTTAGATTGCCCCTTTTTTTTATGCCTACCACTCACCTCCCTATACTCCCTCTAACATTTTTTGTTTTTTTACCTTTCTACAATTTTTTGTAACTTATTTTCAAATTCACTTTTGGGCGTGTCCCTACGGGTCGGGCTATCCGCTTGTAGTTGGCTTGCAGAAAAGGAGTTCGGCTATATCGC
>JAHDHP010000388.1 GCA_020631245.1 Bacteroidota bacterium
AAATCCAAATAACCCATCAACATCGGAAAAGCGGGAGGTGTAAAGCGGTTTTTATACAATTCATTCAGAATATCGAAAAAATTATTAGCTCCATTTCGGATAATTTGCAAACATTCTTCTTTTCGTTTTGCAATTCGACCAGTCTGTTTGGTAATCAATTCTAGGTGGTTCGAAAAAGGTTTATAATGCCCAGGGTACACTATATCCACCTCTAAATCTGCCATTTTTTGATAGGATTGCAACATCATCGGCAAAGCTTTTACCCGTTGAAAAGGAGCCTCCAAAGTTAGGTCGGAAGCAGGAGTGGGGGTGATTTTTAGCAACATATCGGCCGAAATAAGAGCTTTACTTTCTGCTTGGTAAAAACAAGTTTGATTGATACAATGTCCTGGCGTATACATCACCTTCCAATTCATTCCACCAATTTCAAGAGGATCATCTATTGAAAAACGTTTTACTCGTGCTTCAGGAATAGGGTCCCAATTATTTTTGAAGCCCTTCATAAACGACAAGAAGTTTTGCTTCACCGGAATAAACGGATGTTCACCTGCCAACTCCAACAATTCATCAATCAAATCAATACGTTGTTGGCGCATTTCCTCCAAATTGACTGCCCAGGGATATACATAATCCGATACCCATACTTCACAATTACTGGCTGCTACTATCTTTCCTGCCATTCCAATATGATCTACATGTGCGTGCGTGATAATCAATCGTTGAATATCACGCACTTTCAAATCATGTTCTGCTAGAGCATTGCTCAATGCCTCCCAACTTGCATCGGATTTTTCACCACAATCAATTAAGGTAGGAACTGGCTCTAAGAAGAGGTAGCAATTAACAGTCGTCATCCCAAAAATGGTGGGCAATTCGATTCGTATAGGTGTGTGTTGCATGGGCGCAAGGATACGAAATTTTATTTATTATTCTGTTATGATATGCAGGTGAGATTTTTCCCCATTTGTTGTAACTATGTTTTAACCAGCCCCCAATAAAAATAGCCTTAACAATCAAAAATATCTATAAGATATTGATTATTAAGGCTTTAAAATGGTCGGGATGACTAGATTCGAACTAGCGACCCCACGCCCCCCAGACGTGTACTCTTACCGGACTGAGCTACATCCCGAAATGATAAATATCATCGAATGACAAAAGTAAGACTTTGTATTTGATTTGTAAATAAGAAAAGGGAAAAAGTTGGTATAAAGTTCCCCAAGAGGTAACACAGAGGGCACAAAGAAGGGTAACACAGAGAGCACAGAGAAGGGGTTTGTAGTTCCCTTTGTGTACTCCGTGTATTATCTCTGTGTTCTTTGAGTTTTTAACTTGCCATAAAAAACCGCTTCAACCTAGCCATTGTAGAAACGGGAGGACTCGAAAAGGCAGCATTAGGAGGAGTAGAAGAAATAGAAATAAGATTAGGCAACTCATCTTGTGCCTTCTCATAATCGGTCGGAATACCAATATCAATAAAATAATTGCGCTCATTGAATGGACAAGCCGCCATCCGATAATTTTCGTGTTGGTAGTAAGCTTCTAGTACCTCTTTTTCAAAAGAAAATTTATCTTCTAGCGGGAGGAATTGTAAGAAATGGACATCTAGCACATACACGCCGCCATTGATATAACCCTCTTCTACGGGTTGTTTTTCTTTGAAGGCAGTAATAATGTGTTGTTCATCAAATTCGATCGTACCATAACGGTCAAAATCTTGCATTTGGCGGGCGGCGAGCGTGATACAAGCACCAGCATCGAAATGACATTGTGCCAGTTTTTCAAAATCGACTTTAAAAAAGGTATCACCATTTAAGACCAATACCTGCTCTTGGCAACAGTATTTGGTCGCCAACTTGATCGCTCCCCCTGTGCCAAGCGGCTCATTTTCAAGGGCGTATTTGATGTGTAAACCTTTGTATTGAAATCCGAAATAAGATTGGATAAGATCGTACTTGTAACCCACTGATAAAATGACCCGTTCAATTCCTTGCTGAATTAAGTACTCCATTAAATAGGCAAGAAAAGGAGTGTCATTGATGGGGGCCATGGGTTTGGGAACGTCGTTAACAACAGCTTGCAGGCGTGTACCAAAACCGCCTGCCAATACGATGGCTTCTTTAATGTGAGGCATAAGAAAGATGCTTTATTTAATAAACATTTAATAAGAAATACTAGGTAAGCTTTTCAAAACCATTAATAAGATGTTTTTTAAGGGTTGTAAGTTTAACCTAGCTTACTTAGGAAACAATTCCTGTTCTATTAACTCGCAAATAATATGCCCAATAGTGATATGACATTCCTGAATACGTGGCGTATCCGTAGAAGGAATATTAATTAAATGATGGCATAAAGCCTTCATCTTTCCACCTGAAAGTCCCGTCATTCCTACATTTACCAGCCCTATTTCTTGTGCTACTTCCATCGCCCGCACAATATTTCCCGAATTTCCAGATGTAGACAAGCCAATCAATATATCCCCCTTTCTACCCTTACCTTTTATCAGGCGAGCGTAAATTTCATCATAGGAATAATCATTGGCTACCGCCGTCAAATAGGAGGTGTTGACATGTAGTGCTTCTGCAAAAAGAGGATCACGATCGTAGTAAAAACGCCCTGATAATTCGGCTGCCAAATGCTGTGCATCAGCGGCACTACCCCCATTTCCACAAAACCAAACCTTATGATCGTTGCGCAAAGCAGCTATAATGACATCGGCTACCGTTTGAATACTTTCTAGAAGCTTTTCATCCGCCAAAACAGCTTGTTTGGTAGCAATAGAAGCAGTTAATATATCTTTTATTTGCGTCATAATTCTGTCTGATTAACTAATTTTCCAACTCGTAAGTCCTTCCGAAGTAAAAGCATAACGTTTTACCTGCCCTTTAAAAGGGGCTGCCTGAATGGCATCAGCTACTTTATACCGATTGTTTTTAGGGCAATACAAAATCATAAAACCACCCCCACCAGCTCCCGAAATCTTTCCACCCGTAGCTCCATTTTCCAAGCCCGCACGATACAAAGCATCAATTTGTTCGTTGCTTATACCCGCAGCCATTTGCTTTTTAAACTGCCATCCAAAATCTAAAATTTCCCCAATACGATCCAATTTTCCTTGCAATATCGCCTCCTTCATCATAATCGCCTGCTCCTTCAATTTATGCATTGCCTCAATCGGTTTTTCCTTCTTTTCCTTCACATTTTTTGCCTGTGCTTCAATAATTCTCGACGACAATCGACTCGTTTTGGTATGATACAATACCAAATTAAAGGCCAACTCATTTATATACTTCTCCCGCACCCTCAAAGGATTCACAATCACCTTATCGTCCTTATAAAATTCCATAAAATTAAAGCCACCAAAAGTAGCCGCATACTGATCTTGTTTCCCGCCTGCCATCGCCAAATCTACCCGCTCAATCTCATAAGCCAAGTGGGCAATATCATACTCTCCCAAAGGTAAGTTAAACCACTCTACAAAAGCTCCCAAAATAGCCACTACAAGCGTTGAAGAAGTACCGAGTCCCGATCCAGGAGGTGCATCCACATAAGTAGATAATTTAAAATCAAGTGGTTGTGGATGGTAATCTTGCACAATGCGATTATACACCCCCTTCAACAAATCCAACTGCCCGTCAATAGGTAAACGACGAGTAGTCGTCGCAAAATGCAATTCCTCTCCTCGATCCACGGCATGAAGCGTAATACCCGAACCCGTCGGCAACGGCTCAATTGTCGCATACGCATACATATTGATTGTCACATTCAAAATCGCCCCTCCAAATTCATCCGAGTAAGGACTTACATCAGTACCACCTCCTGCGAGTCCTAAACGAAGCGGTGCTTTACTACGTATTATCATGGGATTTTTTTAGTTTAATTTTTTATTTTTTGGGCGTGCCCAAGCCGCAATACTACCACTGCTCTGCCCGTTCATGCGTCCTCGCATGAAACGAACAAGCAATGGCAGCACTGCGGCTTGGTCGGGCTTTCGGCTAATAGTTGTTTCATACCTGCTTGTTCAGTATAGTCCTAGCAGTGTCTTCCGCTGTCAGCCCTGCTAGTCCTTACTTCACAAAAGCAGCTATTTCACCAAGCTACCGCCTCTATCCCTCACGCGAAAGACGATGATTGGATGACGGGATGACTGCATGATTGGATAGGCGTTACGCGGAAATATTATTTTGTTTTTTTG
>JAHDHP010000026.1 GCA_020631245.1 Bacteroidota bacterium
TGCTACAAGGCAACTACAAACGGATAGCCCGACCTGAAATAGGGATTGGGGGAGTGCGGGATTGAGGGATTGTGTTAGCGTTACGCATCACATGTAAAAGGCTAATAAACTCTCCTCCAAGACCTATGAAAGGGCACGCCCAATAAATTTTAAAAAAAAACTTGTTATGGAAAAACGTCATGTGCTTTTAATTGATTGCCCTGATAAGATCGGTTTGGTATATCGGGTTACGAGTATTTTATTTAAGAATCATTTGAATATTATTCGGAATGATGAGTTTGTGGATCATCAGAGTAATCATTTTTTTATGCGGACAGAGTTTTCGGGTGATTTAGATGCCCCCAAATTGATTGCTGATTTGGAGGGCTTGGGAGATATTGACAAGGGACATATCCGCTTGAATCCGCGAAAGAAGAAAAATATTGTGATTTTGGCAACGAAGGAGCATCATTGTTTGGGTGATTTGTTGATTCGTTATGCTTATGATGAGTTGGATGCAAATGTATTGGCGGTGGTGAGTAATCATCGGATTTTGCAGCCTTTGGTGGCTAAGTTTGGTATTCCGTTTCATTATATTTCACATGTTGGTTTGGAGCGTAGAGCGCATGAAGAAATGGTGGAGAAGGCTTTGGCGATTTATAATCCTGAATTTTTAGTGTTGGCGAAATATATGCGGATTTTGACACCTGAATTTGTGCGACCTTATTCGAATCGGATTATTAATATTCACCACTCTTTTTTACCTGCTTTTATTGGCGCAAATCCTTATAAACAGGCTTATGATAGAGGTGTGAAAATTATAGGTGCTACGGCACATTTTGTAAATGATGATTTGGATGAAGGACCTATTATTCATCAGGATGTGATTCAGGTGAGCCATCAGATGAGTGCGAAGGATATGGCGCGTGCGGGGAGAGATGGAGAGAAAATTGTATTGGCTCGTGCTTTGAAAAAGGTGTTTCAGGATCGGGTTTTTATTCATCGTAATCGGACGATTGTGTTTTAATGAAAAGGGGGGTGAACGACTTTATGTACGTCCACCCCGTAGTTTAAGGCAAATGAGGATAAAGTGAGTTATATAATTTAGGGCAAATTACTAACCCACTAATTGGGAACACAAAATACTTTTCAGTTAAGCCTCCAATTTAAAGACTATTGGCAGGGTGTAATCTTTCCATTATTTAGTATTCTATTTTATTTTTCTGAAACCAGCGTCTGAGTTTTTGTTTTCCTTTGAATAGTAGAAGTGATACGGCATTTTCAGTACTATTGGTTTTATTAGCTATTTCACTAACAGTATGCCCTTCTAAATAATGTTCAATCACTTTTGCCTGTTTGTTTGTGCATATTTCATTATACTTCTGTGTTAACACTTTTTCATATTGCTCTAATTGTCTTTGATTTTGCTCTTTTTTTTGCGCTTCTAGTGTGGCTTTGAAGCTTAGCTGTGAGGAGATAGGGGAATAATTATGCTTACCTTGTTTTTTTTTGATTTCGATATAATTATAGTAATAGGCTTTCTTAAGATAGTATTTGGGATACCTTACCTGCTTTATTTTTACTAAATCCATTTCACAGATTTTTTTGAAGGTTATGCTTATTGCTTCTTGTACAATTACTGCTTCCTTTTCTTTATTATTAATTTCTGGGTAAATTTCTTTGATGAATAGGTAATACCAAGAGGTAATGAGGTTTTTTTTGGTTTGTTTCATGGAGTCTTATTTTTAAATAGGATGTAAATAGCTGAAAAAAATAAGTAGTGGCTGTTGAAAAAAAGAGACTCCATTTGCATATTTCAAGTTTATTATATTTATTGTGTTAATTGTTCCTTTATTTATTCCATTGATTGTTCCACGCACCTAAACCCCTCATTATATGCCACTTACAGAGCGAATAAAAAAGCCAGAAATACATGAATTGAAAGAAAGAATTAGAGAGAAGTACTTAAAAGAGAATACTCATATTTTAGAATTACGCGATACATCCTATAAAAAACATTATAGTGGTTTGTGTAAGTATATGGGAAATCGTATTGGATCACGTGTTTCAGAGTTAAATATTAGTGAGGGCTTGCTGAGTAAATTATTTTATGATACGATTGACCGAGAGGAGATTACTTTTCAAACGGCTTTTTTGGATGCTTGCTATTTGTTTATTTCGGAGGGAAAGTATGATCGTGAAAATTATTATTTAGCATTGCAGCCGGTAGAAGAAAAGCAGGAAGAGGAAGTAGCTAGTGTACAAACATTTGTAGAAATGGTAGATGATAGTGTTGTTGAGCAAGGTGTATTTAGTATAGAACGCACTGAAAGGGATGGAGAAACAGCAGATTTGGTGAGTACTTCTGCATCAAACAGAAAACTAATATTAGGGGGAGGGGGTTTGTTTTTACTCGTCTTGATAGGAGCTTTTTGGTGGTATCCAAATAACTTTGCTGAAAAGAATATTACTAGTGTTACAAAGGAGTATAAGAAGACTGTTGATAATTTAGCTCAACAGTTTGATCATTTGGTGAGTGTCGATGCAGCTAAAAAAGGGAAAGATGTATGGTTGATGGGGCAGGTGATGGTCGCACTTCAATCGAAGTCAAAAGACAAGATGCTTCATGAGAATATGTTAGCATTATTTGATAAAAAAAAGAATGATCAGGGAGTTTGGAGCTATAGTAAAAATGATAAAGCTAGTTTTGATCTTAGAGCAACAGCATGGGTTTTATATGCGCTTGCATTTACGCAAGAACCTGTTGATAGTTTAAGTATACAAACTGTTCTTGATCATCAGTTGGTAAATGGGGCTTGGAGTACGTTTCCTGTAAAGAAAAAAGAAATTAAATATAGTAGTGTTTATTCGACTTGTTTGGTGTTATTGGCTTTGGATCAATTGGTGAAAAATCAGTTGGTGTCTAGTACGATGATAGAAGCTGTGGTTGAGCAAAAGAATAAGGGCTTAAATTGGTTGCGATATAGCACTGAAAAGCAAGAAGTACCTTTATGGAGACATTATCCTGAACATAAGGCGGGAATGGAGATTTTATCTGTTTCGGGTATGGCACTGCATACGATTAATCGTTTATCGAAAGATGTACCACAAAAAACGGTGTTTAATAAAAATTGGTTGACATTATTAGCTGAAATGGGGAACGATATTGAGCAGATAACGATTCGTAAAATTGAGTACTGGGAAGATGGGAGTGTTTTAATTGAAGACAATACTAATTATTGCTCTATGCCTTGGTTATTAATTGCTACTAAGGATGTGTTTGATGATCCTAATTTGTCTGAAACAGATCGGGCAAGTGCTCAAAAATGGCTTTCACAATGCTTGGAACAACTTTCAAAAGAAAATACAGGAGATTTGAAAATTTATCCTTGGTTGCGTGCTGTCCATTTGATTGCCTTTAAGTATATAAAAGGTGTTGATTTGATTTGACTTAATTTAACGATTTGTATGAAGTCTCCGTTACCCGTTATTGGTGTTTTGTTTGTTTGTTTGTTTATAGGAGCTTGTTGGTCTAGTACTAGTAATTCAACAGCTATTGAGGAAGAAGGAGAAGGAGGAAGTTGGTGGCGCGATTTAATAGTTGCTCCCAAAGTACCCAGTATTCGTTATACGCCTAATGCAGTAGAAGCGTCAGATATTCCTTTAGCAGAAGTTTCTGCTATTTCTTCGAAAACAAAAACGAATACTAGTGCATTCGTTCGAAAACGGTTGAAGGCATTGATTGGTGGGGAGTTGGAAACTTGGACAGAAGAGGCAGGCTTAAATTATCCTCCATCTTATGTCCTCTTTCGTACTTTTAAATTAGAAGGGGAATTGGAAGTGTGGGGAGCGAACAATAAAAAAGATCCTTTAACACTCATTAAAACTCTAAAAACGTGTGCTCTTGATCAATATCCAGGGCCTAAGTTGTATGAAGGAGATTATAAAACTCCAGAGGGATATTATAGTTTGAAACAGTTGATTGGTAGTACTTTACGATATATGTGGATTGACCTAGAAAGGGATGGAGTTGATGATATGGGACGAGTAGATAAGGGGGCTAGTTTTAAACTATGGTTGGATTATCCGAACGGCGTTGATCGTCATCGAACCAAAGAATGGGTAGGGGAGGAGTATAGTCCAGGTAGTCAGATTTGTATGCATGGAAATTGTGTTTCGGCTGGTTGTGTAGCTTTTGAGAATCGAGTGTATATGGCTGTTTATACTTTTGCTGACTATCATAAATATGGAGAACCAATGTTATATATCTATCCGTTTCGGTTTTCGGAGGACTATAAAGACTACTATGGCAAGCAGTGGGTTAACAAAGTAGATACAGCAGCATTGCTTGATTTTTGGGAAAATATGGAGGAAGGCTATGATTTATTTAACGAGACTAAACGGCCTTTGAAATTAAATAGAGAAGGGGAAGCGTATATTTACAATTAGTTGTACAAAGCAAGATATTCATTTTCTTTCTTCCGCATAAGTTCTTTTTCTACGTTCGATTTATCTTTATAACCTAACAAATGCAATAGACCATGTACCATTACCCGCCGTAGCTCTTCGGCGGGTGTACTTTGGTACAGTACGGCATTTTCAGTTACTCTTTCTACACTAATAAAGACATCTCCACTGACGGCTGATTTAGATTCAGTATAATCAAAAGTAATTACATCTGTCAGTGTATCATGCTGCAAGTATTCCACATTCATTTGATGAAGGTATTGGTCGCTACAAAAAATATAAGTCAACTCATCGAGTTGACTATTTTCTTGTTGGGCTACCTTTTGGAGCCATTGCGCGTGCGTAGGGCTATCAGATAATTCAAAAGAATAATCTTCGATAGTTTGGAAGTCAATAGGCATAAATATCCTATAGTTTAGAAAAAATATTGAATTAACAGTGGAGAATTACCGCATCAAAAAGTTGATATTGACGGTACGTCCTTTGTTAGAATAGCGGATTGAATCAGACAATTGCTTCATAAGAAAGACACCTCTACCACAAGGAGTCTGAATACGGTCTGGAGCAGTCGGATCTGGAACTTCTTCGGGATTAAATCCTTTTCCTTCATCAGTAATCGTAAATTGGTACTGGCGATTACGCATAGCAAAGCGAACAGAAACATTTTTATTAGGATCTGCTTCATTACCATGAAGGATGGAGTTGTTTACGGCCTCTGTTAAGACGAGCAATATATCAAAATATTGATCTTCAGAGAGTGGGTAAGCTCGTTGGATTTTACGTACGAAGGGTTCGACCTCATTAATATTCTCAGGCAAAGAATTGAGGTTCAATTTAAATTCGGTTTCTGAAAAGGTCATTAGTGGTAACGTTTTCGCGATAGATTAAACTTTAAAATGGTGAACAATATTGTTGTCGCGTTGTGCGGGAATGATAACACATCCCAAAGACCAAAAGTTTCCCAATAGGAGGTACAATTAAATTATTGTCTAAGTATATAGGTCTGTAACAACACCCGAATTAACAAAAATATTTGAGTAGGAAAGTGTAGCTTATAGGCTTTTTCTTATTAACTTTAAAAACAGTAAAGTACATAGGTACAGATTTCTAATTTACTAAAAAAAAGCCATATTTGAAAATAAAAAACGCGATTCAGTTAAATTTTGTTAAAAAAGACTAACTTTTAGCGTAATTATAAGTAGAGAAACAATAAATAATGGATAGAGATAAGCATATTTAACTTATCCACTATCCATTATTTATTTGTTCAATTTAGAATTGAATAGACTGAAAATACCTTTCTACCATTTGCTTATAATAAGGTTTTAAGCTAGGAGGTACTGTTTTATACAATTCAATTTCGGCTTCTTTTTTCTTTCTGTATTCTTCCACAATAGGAGGAATGGTTCTTACAGGTGGCTTTTTAGCGGTTTGAGCTTCTCTTTCTTCTTCGAGTTCACGTTGTTGTTCCGCGTCTTCAGCCTTCAACATTTTGTCTAATATTTGTTGTTGGCGTTTCAACATTTCGGCAGTAATCCGCTTATTTACCAAGTCTTCTTCTGTTTTTTCCATTTCTCGAGCAAGTTCTTCCAGGTCTCCCATTTTCTTACTACCGTCTTTATTTTCATTCTGACTTAGTTTTTCAATCGCTTGACGAATAGCTGCTTGTTTTGCTGCCAGTTTTGCCGCTTCCTTACTAAACTTACCTCCCTTTTTACCACCAGGTTTGTTACACTCCTGACTCAGTTTTTTGATTTGGTCATTGAGTTGCTGCTGCATGGCTTTCATGCCCTTCATACCTGGCTTTTTACCTGGATTCTGACAATTTTGACAACCTTGCATTTGTTGCGCCATCTGCTGTTGCATTTGTTGCTGCGCTTCATTGAGCATGAGTGCTAGGTTGTTAACACTCGTCATAATAAACTGCTGATTGGTACTTGCGTCTTTTTTCTTACGTTCTTCTAACTTATCAAGTGCATCTTCCATGTTTCGGTTTACCTCACTAATTTCGCGAGTAATAAACGATTGTAATTGGAAAATACGCTTACTCAATGCTACCAAGCTATCTTTTACCAACTCGGCATCATCTTTTAGTTTATACTGTTGTTGTACCAACTCATTAAAGTGAGGGGTATTAATGCTTGCCTTACCCATAGAGTCAATCACATCTTCTTGGTGCATAGAAAGGTCGATCAAGTTCTCTAGCAATTGACGAATCGCCTTCATATCCTCTTCCATTTGTTCCTCCTGCATCATCATCTCCATTGCTTGTAACTTCTTTGCCATCTCTTTCATCTTCTCAGAAGCTCCCTTTTGTTGCTCACCCGCTTTTTGTTTTTGTCCTTGCTTCATCTGTTCCATACTCTGCTCTTGTTGTTCTTCCACTTGGTCAGATAACTCTTGGGTTTCTTTCTCCACATCTTTCTTATCACCCATTTCTTGCCCCATCTTATTCAACTCCTCTAAATCCTTTTTGATGTCATCAAATTCTTTATTGAGTTTATCTTGTTCATGTTTTTGCTTCTCTAAGTTTCCATCTGGATCTTGTTCCGTTTCTTTCGACAACTCTTCTTGTTCTTTGGCAAGCTCCTCTAATTTGTCGATGGTTTCTTGGAGTTTTTGTTCAAATTGCAATTGTTTAAAGAGTTCTAGGGTACGATCTAGTTCCTGCTCCATTTGCTCATCCGTCATTTCGAACTCCTCTAATTCTTCCATCAATTCCTCTTTGTTAATATCCTCCATCATCTCTTCGAGCTTCTCCATCAGTTCACGCAATTCATCCGTCATCAACTCATCCAACATTTTTTGAAGCTCCTCGTGCTTCTTTTTAATCTGTTCATCTACCTCTTTAAATTCCTCTTGTTGTTCGAGGTTTTCTTCGAAGTTTTGCTGTAACGATTCAATTTGCTTCTGCATCTTTTGATGCTTCTGCAACATACTTTGAAGCTGCTCACGATCTTCCCAATCTAGCTCCTTCTTTTGAATAAGCTTTTCTTTAAACTCCTTTATTTCTTCTTTTAATTCTTGCGTATCATCAATCACCTCTTCCATCTCCTGCTCCATTTGCTCATTATTTTCCTCAATAGCTTCTTCCATATCCTTGATACTAGGCAATTGGTAAGTCATTGTTTGTGTACGAGCAGACTTGCTACCATTTACACCATCATTATCCCACACTTCAAAATAATAGGTCAAACGATCACCATCATTTAAACCTAGTTCAAGCAAATTCCATGTTTTAGTAAAAGAAGTTGCCTTTCTTTTAGCAGGCACTTCGATTGAGGTTGTTTGAAATTCAGCCGATTCAAAAGCATTTTCCGCTTCGATTTTATACTTGAAATATAAGTTAGCGATACCATAATCATCAGACGCATCTCCTACAAAATAGATAAACATACCATCTGTCGTATCACGACGTTCTTGAGCAGAAATGGCAGGGTGAAGGTCGGGTACAACAGTAATCGAATAACTAACCGAATCCGCATTTTTAATACGTTCACTTGATAGGTATACCGAATAGTCTGTGTTTTCATAAAAGCGTTGACTATAAGCAAATAGATCTTGTCCTTTTTGAGTAGCTCCTACCTTTTTCTTTTTCCCTAGCTTCATTAAAATGGTATCGGTATGTTCTGCTTGAAATTTCCAAGCAACACGCGTACCCGCAGGTACGACCATATCCCCCGAATTGCGCAATGTTTCATTTTTGCGACCTGTATAAGAAGGGTAGGTAACAGACGCATCAAAACTAACCATTACAGGTTTGGGAATCACTTTAATCGTATAGCTTTGCGAACGAATACCATCGGCCTCTACATAAAAGGTAACATCCTTTTGTAGCTTATTGAATTTGTAAGAAAACTGATTGGCTTTCTCTGTTTTGCTAAGTTTATAAGGGAATCCATTAATATGGATATAAGGATCATTAGGAATTACTTTACTTCCTTCATCGACTTTTACATCTACCTGAAAATCTTCGTACTGAATAACCTCCAGTTCTTTATTGATAACCGATAAAGAAAAAGGAGCCTCTTGTTCATATACGACATCATTATTGATTAGGCGATTTGTACTATCCTTAATCATATTCGAATTAAGGAAGAAAATAGCCCCTAAACACAGAATAGGAATCAGGGCATACTTTAAATAACGACTATTTTTACTAAGGTCAACCGCCGAACGGAAAGGCACTAATTTAATTTCGTCTGCTTTTTGATCAATACTTGCTTCAATTAAGCTCGCATCACTAAGACTCGCTGCTTGATCTTTTAATTGTAGGATATTGAGCAACTTATCTTTTACATTCGTAAAATGTGTGCCTATAATCTCAGCCGCTTGCTCGCGACTAATCACCCTACCCAATCTAAATATTTGAAGTAGCGGAATAATGACCCCAAAAAAGGCAGTAATGCCAGATAGTGCCAAAAAGCCATAAAATAACACCTTTCGTACTCCAGTAGAGAACCATAGGTAATATTCTAAGATACTGATAATGATAAAAGCAAGAAGGATCAAGCCAATGCTAATCAACAAACCTTTGATGAGTTTATTGAAATAGTATTTTCTCGTAAAGCGATCAAGCTTTTTAATCAGGAGTTTATAATTGTTATTTGTACGCGTGCTCATAATAAAAAGATCACAAAATGTAAGCCATTAATAGTCTAACTATTAGGAATTTGTAAATAGCAAATAAGGGATGTAATAAATGTCCTAATATAAGCTTTTTGAAGGGGATGTGCAAGAGGTCTGTTAAACCTTATAATTAACAAAACAGTAGGGGGGAATTGTTCAACCGTCAGTTAATTATCTCAAAATTTCGATAATCTTTATAGGCTTTTCGAAAAATGCGGAATCCAATATAGAAAGGTATTAAAGCAAAAATGACAAACCGCCCTCTTATAGTTGGGTCAGTATATATGATATAGAAAATAAGCAAACCCAATAAAATAATAAACACACCAGCAATCATCGTGGTGATACTTTGTTTGCGTTCTTTTTTTAATTCATGCTGCTCACGGTCATATACATCAACCGCTTTCATAATCGCACTAATGGCTTCTTCCGAAAGTCCTTTCGTTTCCAATGATTGGCGAATAGTGCTAAATTCCTGCCCATCACTACGCGCTTGACAGGCTTCGTCGATATGTGATTTCCAGGGAGAGGAGCTATTCATGTTAAGAATGGTTTTTATGTTTTGTTGGGCGTGCCCCAAATTGAGGGATTGAGGTATTGAGGGATTGGGTTAAATTTTCTCTTATCCAATCATCCTGTCACCCAATAATCATCAATTGGGCGTGCCCTTCCATAGTGGTTAATTGCTTGGGTTTTGTATGAGGTTGTCAACTCAACCATTCAATCACCCAATCACCCATTATACCGTTTCTTCCTTCATAAACTGCGTATCATACAACTGCTTATAATGCCCATTTTTAGCCAATAACTCCGCATGAGTCCCCAGTTCGATAATACGTCCTTTGTCGAGTACCATTATCTTGTCTGCATGTTGAATGGTAGACAAACGATGTGCAATCATAATAGAAGTACGATTGGTGACTAACTTTTCTACTGCCTGTTGTACAATCTGTTCAGTTTCTGTATCAATAGAAGAGGTCGCTTCATCTAAAATTAAGATTTTTGGATCAAAAACCAGTGTGCGGACAAAAGAAATTAATTGGCGTTGTCCTAGTGAAAGCGTAGCTCCTCGCTCCATGACATTATAATCATATTGCTGTGGTAGCTTTTCAATAAATTCGTGTGCTCCTACAATTTTAGATGCTTCGATGACCTCTTCCATACTAATGTGAGGATTTCGAAGTGTGATATTATCTTTAATAGATCCAGAAAAGAGGAACACATCTTGTAGTACTAAACCAATATTGGAACGGAGCGAGTAGAGATCATAGTCTCGAATATCTTTTCCATCTATTTTGATATATCCTTGTTGAATGTCATAAAAGCGATTGAGGATATTAATAATAGACGATTTTCCTGCGCCAGTAGCCCCGACAATGGCGAGTGTTTCGCCTGCTCTTAATTCGAAGCTAACCCCTTTTAAGACCATATCTACCTCATTATAGGCGAAGTGAACGTTATCAAAATTTATTTTTCCTTTTATTTCATCAGCCAAGGCTTTCCCCTCATTATGGATGATTTCTTTACGATCTAATATTTTAAAGACGCGCTCAGAAGCTACGAGTCCCATTTGTAGAGTATTGAAACGGTCAGCAAGCATACGTAGTGGGCGGAATAGCATATTGAGGTAAAGGATAAAAGCAATAAGCGTTCCGAGACTTGTTTGATGATTGATGACCAAATTGGAACCAAACCATACTAATAAACCAAGTGCTCCAGCAGAAATAATTTCGAGAATAGGAAAAAACACCGAATAATATAAAATGGACTGCATGTGTGCTTTCCGTTGGCTATTATTTATTTCCTTAAACTTGTTCATTTCTTTCTCTTCCGCACTGAATATTTGGACAATACTCATTCCGGTGATGTGCTCTTGTAAAAAAGCATTTAGTCGAGCTACTTCGTTTCTTACCCGTTGAAATGATCCTTTTACCTTTTCTTTAAAGATGTAAGTACTATATAAAATAAGTGGAAATGGAATGAGGCAAACAAGGGTGAGTTTCCAATCTGCATAAAACATAAAGGCGATGATAGCAAATAGTTTTAGCAAATCGGCAATAATGGTTATTAGCCCTTGTGAAAATATATTGTTGATGACTTCGACATCGCTAATGGCTCTAGTAGTGGCTGTTCCGATAGGGGTATTATCAAAAAAGCGGAGTCGAAAATGGAGTATATGATCAAATACCTGCTTGCGTAGATTTTTGATGACTGACTGCCCTAGCCAATTGGTTGTATATACAAAATTGTAGTTGGCAAAAGCCTGTACTAGTAATACAATCACTAAAAGGCTTACCATCATCATCAAGCCTTCCCCATTGGCATTGAGGATATAATCATCAACGGTTTTTTGGATTAGGAAGGGATTGAGGGGAGAAATAAGCGCGATGAAAATAGCGAGTATCGTAGCAAAAATAAAGGTAGTGCGAAATGGACGCGCGAGGCTTATCACTCGTTTGAAGAGTGCCCAGTCTACTACTTTTCCAGTTTGAGAGTTTGACATGTATTAATTGATGATTGGATGATTGGGTGACTGGGTGACTGGGTGATTTGATATAGCGTAACGCTTATCCAATCATGCTGTCACCCAATCATGCAATCATCGTTTTTGCGTGAGGGATAGAGGCGGAAGCTTGGTGAAATAGAAGCATTGAGAGGCTTGTACTAGCAGGGCTGACGAGAGGAAGACACTGCTAGTACATGTAGCCGAACATGCTTTCTATGAGCCAACTATTAGCCGAAAGCCCGACCTAGCCGCAGTACTGCCATTGCTTGTTTCATGTGTGAACCACCAGCTAGGAGGCTGGTGGGAACTGCATGAACAGGCAGTGGTAGTATTGTGGCTGGGGCACGCCCAGATTATTAAAAACAAAGATACGGTAAAATAGTTTGCTATAACAAAGTAGTAATGTTCGTAAAGTGATGTTTATTTATATGTGTTGGGGAAGGCTTGATTTTTGATTATCGGCACAGTAATTGCCGAAAAATAAATGTATGAACTATTTTCCTAAATACATTATTTAAAAAAAAGAATTTGCAACATTTTGATTGTTGCATTTAAATTATATTTAATTAGTTGTTTATACTCCTGATTTTATTCACTTTTAGCATCTTTCCTTATTGTAACTGCTTAGTAGTTAGTTGTTTAGCTAGACTATTGTAGGTCTAGCTTAGGTATTGTTATTAAAAAAATGGTAGATATTAGTCAAGGGTTTTTACTATCTTGTGACATCTTGAGGACTTCTTACGTCTCTTAAAATCAAAGTCCTTGTTCAAAAACCTTCTTACTAATTTACCCTTACCTAGAAGACCCCTTCGATAACTAATTTGACAGTTCTCTGCATCATTTAAACATTGTGGTAAATAGCCTTGCCTTGTATTTGATAGTATAAGTAGTATTGATGTGTCTGCTTGTATTGAAGATATAAGGTATGTGATGTTTTAGAT
This sequence comes from Bacteroidota bacterium, assembly GCA_020631245.1. Classification (GTDB taxonomy): domain Bacteria; phylum Bacteroidota; class Bacteroidia; order Chitinophagales; family UBA2359; genus JAHDHP01. Next base: position 12,523 of record JAHDHP010000026.1, read on the forward strand.
GGCTATGAACTGTTGTGATAGCTTCTTTTGGATAATTTTTTTAACTAAAATCAATAGATTGATGAGAGTGTTTACAATCTTCAAAGGTTATCAACGAGGTAATTGGTCGCTTCGTTGTTTAACGCCTTTGGTCGTGTTGGTTTGTTTGTGTTCGATGAATACAGTACAGGCTCAATGTGTGGGTGCTAATGATGTGGGAGGAGTTGTGTATAACGACTATGACGGCAATGGCGTTCAAGGGGCATATGAAGGAGGTATTGCTGGTGTTACAGTAACTGCCTATAATGCTGCTGGAACTGCCTATGGCCCTGCTACAACTGCTGCTAATGGTAGTTATTCGATTAGCGTACCGAATGGTACAAGTGTTCGTTTAGAATTTTCGGGATTACCTGCGGGTTATTCTGCCTCTAGTAATGTAACTAAGTTTACAACTAGTCCTTATTGTGGTGGTAATTTGGGTGCTTTTCATCCAGATGATTACTGTCAAGCAAATCCGAATGTATTAATTCCTTGTTATGTCAATGGTAATCCAATGGCAGGAGGAACTGCAGGTTCGGAAGATGTCTTAGTTTCTTTCCCTTATGGAAGTAGTGGTACTTCAACTACTCCTACTAAATTGGCTACTGGTGTAGAGCTAGGAGCTGTGTGGGGAATTGCTTATCATCGTTCTTCTAAACAATTGTTTTCTGCTGCTTTCTTGAAGCGTTTTTCAGGATTGGGAGGACAAGGTTTAGGAGGAATTTATGTAACAGATTTATCAGGAGCGACAGCTTCTAGTAATGACTTTATTGACTTGGCTTCGTTGGGAGTTAATGTTGGTAGTATTGGAGCTAGAGATTTGCCTGCTGATATTGGTGACCCAAGTATGGATACAGAGGTTTTTGATCAGGTTGCTAAGGTAGGATTGGGTGATATTGATTTGTCATCTGATGGTCGTACTTTATGGGTAACCAATTTATTTGAAAAAGAATTAATAAAAATTGACATTAGTAGTTATATCGCTAATGGAACGGCTATTAGTGCCGCTAATGTCACCAAGTATTCAATTCCTGACCCAGGATGTTCATTTGGAGATTTTCGTCCTTTTGCAGTAAAAATGAATAAAGGACAAGTGTATGTGGGTGTTGTTTGTTCTGGCGAATCTTCAGGAAATCGTTCTGATTTAAGAGCAACTGTTTATGCTTTCAATCCTGTAAGTACTAGCTTCAACTCAGTGGCTAGTTTCCCATTGTCTTATCGTAAAGGTAAATTAACTCCATTCCCAGATGCAGTAAGTGATAATTGTAGTAGCTGGGAGGCTTGGACGGATGATTATAATGACTTTTATCACACGAACTTAACGGATGGTATTTGCTATCCACAGCCTGTATTATCTGATATTGAGTTTGATGTGAATGGTGATATGATTCTTGCCTTTTTTGATCGTGCAGGTCATCAGTTAGGTCGTGCTAATTATTCGCCTGATGGTGATTTAACGACTCGCACTGGTGTTGCGGGTGGTGATATTTTGCGTTTGACTCCTGCTACAGGTGGTCAATTTGCAGTTGAAAATAATGGATCGGCTGGTTCGTTGACTGGTTGTGGAGTTGGTAATGGTCAAGGTCCTGGAGGAGGAGAGTTTTATTGTGGTGATGAAGGACAAGGTGGTGAAGAAGAAGGTATCATGGGTAGTTTGGCAATTTTGCCAGGTTCTAACCAAGTAATTAGTGCCTCGTTAAATCCATTCGTTACTAATTCGGGTGGGGTATTCTGGTTGAATAATACGACTGGTGATGATGACAAGAAATTCCAATTGTATACCGATAGTCCTGCTTATACAGGTAAGGCGCATGGTTTGGGAGATGTTGAATTGATGTGTAATCCTGCTCCTATTCGTATTGGTAATTTCATTTGGGCAGATACAGATGAAGATGGTGTACAAGACCCTGGAGAAATGGGTATTCCTGGTGTAATTGTTAATTTGATTGATGATAATGGAAATATTGTTGGAACAGCTACTACAGATGCAAATGGTGAATTTGTATTTGATGATACAAATGTTCCTAGCGGTATTGATCCTAATGAAACCTATTATATAGCTGTAAGCCCTACTCAGTATGATCCTAATTCAAATGGTCTAGAAATTGGAAATACGGTTTATGGTACTCCTAGTCCAACAGGAAATGGGCAGGGTACGAATCCTGATATGAATGATTCAGATGCTGTTACGACTACAAGTGGTATCAGTACTATTGATAATAATGATGTGCCTTATATTGAATTTACTACTGGAGGCATAGGAAGTACTAACTTCAACTTAGACTTTGGCTTTATAGGTCCTGGTAATCCTGAGTGTGATGATTTTATTCAGGCAATTGAAGTGAATCCAGCTAATATTTGTTCAGAGAATGAAGCAAGTATTAAATTAACTCATGATCCTAGTGCTGGACCAATTGGTGTATTTTATAATGTAGGTAGTATTTTGACAGGTGAAGAGTTGTATGGTTCAAATGGAGCAAATGTAATTGATGCAAGTGTAGAAACAGATGGAGTAAGTACAATGACTACCTTTACATTTACGTTCCCTCCAAATAATACTAGTTCTCCAATACCTTATAATATTTATGCCATTTTAGCTGAAGGAAATCCAAATATTGAAGATGGATGTTACGAAGTAGTAACTACTATTGTGGTTGTTAATCCAAATCCGACAGCCTCTTCTAGTGGAGGAACTACAATTTGTAATGGACAATCGACTATGTTGTCTGCGAGTGGTGGAGGAACTTATGCATGGAGTAATGGGGCAACTACACAAAATATTACAGTAAGTCCTACAAGTACACAAACTTATACGGTGACAGTAACTAATCAATATGGTTGCTCTGATGTGTCAAGTGAAGTGGTAACTGTTACAGATACAAATGTGGATTTAGGTCCTGATAAAACAATTTGTGAAGGTCAAATGACTGTTTTAAGTGCAACAGGAGCCACTGGTACTTATGCATGGAGTAATGGGGCGACAACACAAAGTATTACAGTGAGTCCTACATCAACGACTTCTTATTCTGTAACTGTAACTACTAGTGAGGGTTGTACAGCAACAGATGTAGTTCAAATTACAGTAAGTAATGCGTCTGTAGATTTAGGTCCAGATAAAATTATTTGTGCAGGTGATCCTGTTACATTAACAGCTAGTGGATCTGGTGCAACCTATGCTTGGAGTAATGGTGCAACGACACCAAGTATTACTGTTTCTCCAAGTTCAACGACTTCTTATTCAGTAACAGTAACAAGTGGTGATAATTGTACGGCTACAGATGTTGCTCAGGTAACTGTTAATTCAGCTACTGCTGACTTAGGAGATCCGACTAGAAATATTTGTGTGGGAGAGTCAGTCACATTAACAGCTACAGGAGGTTCTTCTTATGCATGGAGTAATGGAGCATCTACTCAAAGTATAACTGTAAATCCTACTTCTAATACAACTTATTCAGTAACTGTAACTGATGGTACTTGTACAGATACTGATCAAGTACAAGTGATAGTTGGAACAGCAAGTGTTAGTGTGGGAGATGATCAAAATATTTGTGCAGGAGAATCTATTACAATCACCGCACAAGGTTCTGACGGAAGTTATTCATGGAGTAATGGAGCAACAAGTCAAAGTATTACTGTAACTCCAACATCTAATACGACTTATTCGGTAACCGTAACGAGTGGTACTTGTGTTGCAACTGATGCGATGAATGTAAGCATCACTAATGTAACAGCCAATGCAGGTACTGATCAAGATATTTGCGAAGGTCAGTCTGCTACTTTAACCGCTACAGGAGGTGGAACTTACGCATGGAGTAATGGTGCAACTGGTGCAAGCATTACTGTAAGTCCTACTAGCACTCAAACATATACCGTAACTGTTACTAATAACGGTTGTACAGATACCGATCAGGTAGAAGTAATGGTAAATAATTCCATTGCGAATGCTGGTTCAGATCAAACAATTTGTGCAGGCGGAACAGCTACCTTAACTGCTACAGGTGGTGGAACATATGCATGGAGTAATGGCGCAACTGGTGCGACTATTTCAGTAAGCCCAACTTCTGATCAAACATATACGGTGACTGTTACAAATAATGGTTGTGTAGATACTGATCAGGTAGAAGTAATGGTTAATAATGCTATTGCAAATGCAGGACAAGATCAAACAATTTGTGTAGGTGAAACGGCAACTTTAACCGCTACTGGTGGCGGAAGTTATACTTGGAGTAATGGTGCAACTGGTGCTACTATTTCAGTAAGTCCTTCTTCTGATCAGACTTATACGGTAACTGTTACTGATGGTAACTGTACAGATACAGATGAGGTAAGGGTATTGGTTGGTTCTGCAAATGTAGAATTGGGTCCAGAACAAAATATCTGCCGAGGAGAATCAATTACTTTAACAGCTCAAGGTACAACAGGTACTTATGCTTGGAGTAATGGTGGAACCTCTCAAAGTATTACTGTCACTCCAAGTGAGTCAGGGATATATTCAGTAACCGTAACCAATGGTACTTGTACTGCTACTGATGATGTATGGGTGAATGTTTCAGAATTGAATGCAAGTGCAGGCGATGATAAAACAATTTGTGTAGGTGGAACGGCAACTTTAACCGCTACAGGAGGTGGAAGCTACACATGGAGTAATGGTGCAACAGGGGCTACTATTTCAGTAAGTCCTACTAGTACACAAACATATACAGTAACTGTTACTAATGGTGATTGTACAAAAACGGATCAAGCAACAGTAATGGTAAATGATGCGATTGCAAATGCAGGTCCAGATCAAACAATTTGTGTAGGAGGTACGGCTACCTTAACTGCTACAGGAGGTGGAACATATGCTTGGAGTAATGGTGCAACTGGTGCTACTATTTCAGTAAGTCCAACTTCTAATCAAACCTATACAGTAACCGTAACCAACAATGGATGTACCGATACAGATAACGTAAGTGTAACTGTAAATTCTGCCAATGTAGAATTAGGTCCAGAACAAAATATTTGTCGTGGAGAATCAATTACTTTAACTGCTCAGGGTACAACAGGTACTTATGCTTGGAGTAATGGTGGAACCTCTCAAAGCATTACTGTCACTCCAAGTGAATCAGGCATCTATTCAGTAACCGTAACCAATGGTACTTGTACCGCAACTGATGATGTATGGGTGAATGTATCTGAATTGAATGCAAGTGCTGGCGATGATAAAGTAATTTGTGTAGGTGGAATCGCTACTTTAACTGCTACAGGAGGTGGAAGCTACACATGGAGTAATGGTGCAACAGGGGCTACTATTTCAGTAAGTCCTACTAGTACACAAACGTATACAGTAACAGTTACTAATGGAGACTGTACAAAAACGGATCAAGCAACAGTAACAGTAAATGATGCCATTGCAAATGCAGGTCCAGATAAAACGATTTGTGTAGGTGGAACAGCTACTTTAACCGCAACAGGTGGTGGAACATATGCTTGGAGTAATGGTGCAACAGGTGCTACTATTTCTGTAAGTCCAACTTCTAATCAGACTTATACAGTAACCGTAACCAACAATGGATGTACCGATACAGATAATGTAAGTGTAACTGTAAATTCTGCAAGTGTAGAATTAGGTCCAGAACGAAATATTTGTCGAGGAGAGACTATTACTTTAACTGCTCAAGGTTCTACTGGAACATATGCATGGAGCAATGGAGGATCATCTCAAAGTATTACAATCACTCCTAGTGAATCAGGCATCTATTCAGTAACTGTAACAAGTGGTACTTGTACGGCAACTGATGACGTATGGGTGAATGTTTCTGAATTGAATGCAAGTGCAGGAGATGATAAAGTGATTTGTGTAGGTGGAACTACTACTTTAACTGCAACAGGTGGTGATACTTATGCATGGAGTAATGGTGCAACTGGCGCAACTATATCTGTTAGTCCAACAAGTACGCAAACTTATACAGTGACAGTTACCAAAGGTGATTGTACGAAAACAGATCAAGCAACTGTAACAGTTAACAATGCTGTTGCAAATGCAGGTGCTGACCAAACGATTTGTGCTGGCGGAAGTACTACTTTAACTGCTAGTGGTGGAGGTACTTATTTATGGAGTACTGGTGATACAGGAGCGACCATTTCTGTTAGCCCAACTACTGACCAAACTTATAGTGTAACGGTAACAAAAGATGGTTGTACCGATACGGATGAAGTAAGAGTGAGTGTAGATAGAGCAGTTGCTGATGCTGGTCCAGATCAACATATTTGTACTGGAGCAAGTGCTACTTTAACCGCTTCTGGAGGAACAAGTTATATTTGGAGTACTGGTGAGACGACTGCTACAATTTCAGTACGTCCAACTAATCCAATGACTTATACCGTAACTGTTTATGATGGACAATGTTCTGATACGGATGATGTAATGGTTACACCAGATCGTCCAATCGCCAATGCAGGTCCTTCTAAAACTATCTGTTTAGGAGAATCTACTACTTTAACTGCTTCTGGTGGTGGAACATATGCATGGAGTACAGGAGATACGGGAGCAACTATTTCAGTAAGTCCAACTTCTTCTCAAAACTACTCAGTTACTGTAACAGATAGTTATGGTTGTCAAGATGTCGCTACTGTTTCTGTTACGGTAAGTAATCCAACTATTACAGTCGGTGAAAATCAACATATTTGTTTAGGTGAATCAGCTACATTAACTGCTTCTGGTAATGGTTCTATTAGTTGGAGCAATAACGGTACAGGAAATTCTATTACTGTAAGTCCAAGTAGTACTCAAACGTATACCGCAACTGTAACAGATGTAAATGGTTGTACGGCTTCTGCTCAAGTAACAGTAACGGTTAGTGAACCAACAGGAGCTGCTGGGCCAGATCAAACAATTTGTCAAGGAGAGTCAATTACTTTAACAGCTTCTGGTGGAACCAGTTACTTATGGAGTAATGGTTCTACGGGTGCAAGTATTACAGTTAGTCCTACGAATACACAAACTTATAGCGTAATCATTACGAATGACAAAGGATGTCAAAAATCAGATGATGTAAAAGTTACTGTGGGTAATCCTATTGCAAGTGCTGGTCCTGATCAGTCAATTTGTCAAGGAGAGTCTACTACTTTAACAGCTTCTGGAGGAACTTCTTATACGTGGAGTAATGGTCAAACAGGTGCAAGTATTACAGTTAGTCCTACAGAAACAACTCAATATACAGTAACTGTAAATGATCAACATGGTTGTTCTGATTCAGCGACTGCTACAGTATATGTAGGAAGTGCAAATATCGATGCTGGACCAAGCAGAACAGTTTGTCCTGGTGAGTGTGTAGAATTAGTTGCTACTGGAGGTATTGCTTACGAGTGGAATACTGGTGATAAAAATGCAAGTATTTCAGTAACTCCTCATCAAACTACTACTTATACAGTAACTGGTGTAGATGAAAATGGATGTATGGGTACTGATCAAGTAACCATTACAGTGAGTAATGTAACAGCAGTAGTTACTGGTAGTCAAACGATTTGTGCAGGTGAATCAGTTACTTTAACAGCTTCTGGAGGTTCTTCTTATGCTTGGAGCAACGGACAAACTGGTGCTAGTATCACTGTAAGTCCATTTGCTACAACAACTTATACAGTTGTAGTAAGTAATGGGGAAGGTTGTTCTGATGTTGCTTCTGCTGTTGTGACTGTGAGTGAAATCACTGGTACTGCTGGTGTTGACCAATCAATTTGTAAAGGACAAACAGCTACTTTAGTTGCTTCAGGCGGAACTTCTTATGCTTGGAGTAATGGTGCAACTGGATCAACGATCTCTGTTAGCCCAGATGCTACGACAAATTATACAGTAACAATTACCAACGCAGCTGGCTGTGAAAACACAGACAATGTAACAGTTATTGTTAGAGAAATTAATGGAGGGGTAACACCTGATCAAACAATTTGTGCAGGTGAAACTGCTACTTTAACAGCGTTTGGAGGGACAAGCTACTTATGGAGTACTGGTGAAACAACTGCTTCTATTACAGTAAGTCCTACTGCTCAATCTAGTTATTCAGTAACTGTTTCTGATGCAGATGAATGTAATCAAAATGCTTGTTCAGCATCATATACAACTGTTGTTCGAATTGGTAGTGCAAATGCAGATGCGGGACCAGATCGTACTATCTGTGAAGGAGAAAGTGTAACAATTACAGCAACAGGTGGAGGATCTTACTTGTGGAGTGATGGTTCTGTTTCACCAAGTATTTGTGTAGCTCCTACTTCTACAACAACTTATACTGTAACCGTAACTGATGAAAATGGATGTACAGATACGGATGATGTAATTGTAACAGTAAATAATATTACGGCAGATGCAGGAAGTGATCAACAAATTTGTGCCGGTAGTTCTGCTACCTTAACGGCTTCTGGAGGTTCTTCTTATGCTTGGAGTAATGGTGCTTCTGGTGCAACAATCACCGTAAGTCCAACCAAAACAACTGCTTATACAGTTACTGTAACTGCTGCTAATGGTTGTTCTGCTGTAGATTATGTAGTGGTTAAAGTATCTGGAAGTGCAACAGCTAATATTTCGGCTTCAGATGATGAGATTTGTGGAGGTGATGCTGTTACCTTAACCGCTTCTGGAGGAACTGCTTACGCTTGGAGTAATGGTTCAACGAATGGAACAATAACTGTGAATCCTGCTAGTACGCAGACATATAGTGTAACTGTTTCTAATGGAACTTGTACTAGTACAGCTTCTAAAACAATTACTGTAGGAAGTGTTAGTGCAAGTGTAAGTGCTGGTGGAGAAATTTGTCAAGGTTCTTCGACTACTTTAACTGCTTCTGGTGGTTCAAGCTACTTATGGAGCAATGGCGCAACGGATGCGACTATTACAGTTGCTCCACAATCTACAATGACTTACTCAGTAATTATTACAGGAGCAGGTGGCTGTAAAGCTACTCGTGATGCTACAGTTACTGTTAAAGATTGTAGTGAGCCATGTAATCCATTTACAGAAGAAATTTGTGCGAAGCCAGTACAAGCAGTTATTATCTGTCCTAAGTTCTGTTTACCTAGTGGTTATGAAATCACAGATGTGCACACCTTATTCGAATGTGGTATCAAGATATTGGATAATGACTGTATTCAATATACACCACTACCAGGTTCTGAAGGTTTAGTAGAAAACTTAGAAATCACAGCTTGCTACAATGGTCAATGTGAAACAGCTTATGTGAACGCAACCATTACTTCTGATGGGAATTGTGATCTACAAAAGCCAGAAGCTATTAATGATAATGCAACTTCTACAGGTGGAAGAGTAGGTATTGATGCGATTGCTAATGATAAAGGAACAGATGCAGGACCATTAACAATAACTTCTTTTGGTCAACCATCAAATGGTATTTCTGAATTAATAGATGGCGTGTTATACTATACACCAAACGATGGCTTCCAAGGTACCGATTCATTCGAATACCAAGTTTGTGATGCTAATAATGTATGTGATAACGCAATAGTTACGATCAATGTCATTCCATCTACCAACTGTAGTGATACTTCTTATGTATGTGTGAAGCCAGTAGTACCTGTTTACATCTGTCCTGAGTTCTGTAACTTATCAGGTGATATCAGTATTGAAAGTGTACACACCATTTATAGTTGTAGTATCAAAATGGAAGGAGATAATTGCATTAAGTATACTGCTTTACCAATGTTCATTGGCCAAGAACTACTGGAGGTTACAGGTTGTAACAGCGCAGGTTTCTGTGAAACAACTTATGTAGTAGTAAGTGTAGAAGAAGGATGTGATGGCGATATTGATGGACCAATTGATGGTGGTGGTGATGAGGAGGCAATTCAAGGTAAAGTAGAAGACGCTACTGACAATGCAAGACTTGGCGTAGTAAGCTTATCTCCAACACCTGCTACCAGTTTTACCAATGTTGCCTTTACAGCAGCAGAAGATGGTGAAGTAACTGTAGTTATTTACGATGTTACTGGAAAGGAAGTTGGTACGCAAACCTTCGATGCTCGCAAAGGAACAAACATGTTCCGTATGTCGGTAAAAGAATTACCTATAGGTTCTTATATCGTCAAGTTGCAATCTAATACAGAAGCAGCAAGCGAGAAATTTATTAAGCAGTAAGTAAGTATATATAGGTTCAGTCTGAAAAGCTCTCTTGTTTATAACAGGAGGGCTTTTTTTCAAGAATTGTATTTATTTATCGTTACTAAGAACTAAAAAAGCCTCTCGAACACAATGTTCGAGAGGCTTTTTTATATTGCAAATGGATATTATTTAAGCAGAGAAAGAAGTTCCACAACCACAAGTGCTACTAGCATTTGGGTTGTTAAAAATAAAACCGCGATTATTTAAGTCATTCAGATAATCAATCTCCATGCCTAGCAAGTACATGCCATGTGCGCGGTTCATAAAGACTTTCATCCCATCAATTTCATATACCTCATCATTTTCCTTCTGTTCATCAAATCCCAAAATATAAGACATCCCAGAGCAGCCACCACCCTTTACGCCAATTCGCAAACCATGTGTATCAGGCACCTGTTTTTCATCTTGTAGTACTTTCAACTCTTTTAAAGCAGGTTCTGTTAATTTGACAGGTGGTTTATCAAATAGGGTTTGTTGGATGTCAGTATTAGTTGTTTCGTTCATAACAGTATCTATTAAACAATGAATGTTTTACTTACATTTAACTAAAAACACAAGATGGTCGTGAAAAGTTTGATAAATAAAGAATATAAAATTAATAATAAAACTTGATAACACACAAGAAAAGATAACAGCTTGCTATAAGCAATAAAGAAAGACTACCAAATTATATAAAAAAATAGTAACTTAGAAGACGAAATTTACGCTGATACCCAACCAACCAAATTACTCAAAAACATTATTCATGCTATTTTCAACTAGAATGTATATATTATATGCATGTATAGGGCTTATTGTGCTATTATGTGCCAATAAATATGCCCCTTCCTATTCCGTATCCTCAACAAAAGAAATTTACAGCGAAATTATTCTCGATCTATCAGATCCAACAGCAAAAGAAAAACTCCACGAATTACCATTGCCTCATGATTGTGGTAGTCATCATGACCTAGCTAAAAAAACAATGACTTTAGTCGTCAATCAGACAGAACGACAAATGCTAGATACACACCATATACCCTATAAAGTCATACATGCAGATGCAGCCGCCTTTTATAGTCAACGACTCAAGAAAAACAATAAAGCAATAGAAAAAGGAGCCGTTGATATTCCATGTAATTTTACTGAATATCCAGTTCCTGAAAATTTTGAATACGGCTCAATGGGCGGATTCCTTACCTACGAAGAAATTATGGGACATCTAGATAATATGCACGCCTTATATCCCGATCTGATTACCGCAAAAGAACCAATTGGAGAATATCTAACTTATGAAGGGCGACCTATTTATTGGTTGCGCTTATCAGATAATGCAGCGACAGATGAAGCAGATGAGCCAGAAGTCCTATACACCGCTGTGCATCATGCACGAGAACCCATGTCAGTCTTCCAACTCATTTATTACATGTACTATCTACTAGAAAATTATGAAACTGATCCTGATGTCAAAAACCTAGTGAATGGTAGAGAACTATACTTTGTGCCTTGTGTCAATCCTGATGGATATATTTATAATCAAACAACCAACCCTGATGGTGGTGGTTTTTGGCGAAAAAATAGACGACCTCACGATGATGGCAACTTTGGCGTTGACCTCAATCGAAACTATGGCTTTCAATGGGGATTTAATGACTCAGGATCATCTGGAGATTATTACTCAGATGTATATAGAGGAGAAGCTCCTTTTTCAGAACCTGAAACACAAGCGGTACGTGACTTATGCACTAAACACAATTTTCAAATTACTTTCAATAACCATTCTTACAGCAATCTTCTAATCTATCCCTGGGGGCATGATAAAACAGCTTACACAGAAGATGATGAGCAATTTCGGATACTCGCCAATCGAATAACCGCACATAGTAGCTATCGTTATGGCAACGGCTGGGACGCTATTCGCTATTTAGTAAATGGAGAAGCAGATGGTTGGATGTATGGAGATCAAGAAACTAAAAATAAAATCTTCTCATTTACCCCCGAAGTAGGTTCACGAATAGAAGATGGCTTTTGGCCCGAACAAAATAGAATCATTCCGCTCTGCCAACAAATGATGTTTGGAAACCTTGAAGCGGCACGTCTTAGTGGCTCTTTTGGGATATTAGAGGTGCAATCGGAATATGGCATCATGAACAGTGACGAAACACTAGCCTTTAACTTCACACAAATAGGCTTAAAAGATTCTTCACTCGTCCAAATTACCTTAGAACCTCAAACAAATAATATTACCTCTACCCCTCGTACCGTAGTCGTTGATAACCTAGCAAATCTGGCTCAAAAATCAATAAACTATCAACTACAACTAGCCAATAATGTACAAGCTGGTGATAAATTGGCAATAAAGGCAATACTCGATTTTGGAGATAGGCAAACCGAACAAAGTTTTGAATTTATATACCAGCCAACAATCGTCTATGAATCA
>JAHDHP010000389.1 GCA_020631245.1 Bacteroidota bacterium
ACGATTAAACGTCCGACGGAGTTGCTGCCAGCGTCATCGCTGGTGGTTTACCCGACAAATAACAGCCTCTGGCTGTTCTCCTTCCATTGCGCTATGTATAACCTATTATAAAATGTGTCGTTTTTACAAAGGTATAACGCGGTAGACGATACACAATTATTAACTAAAAATCTTTGATCTTTAATACTATGAAGAATTTGATACCCTCCTCTTATCGTTCTTTACCACTATTACTAATAATAGCTACCCTTTTCGCATCCGACCTCTTCGCACAAGATGTCGCTACCTTCTTCGATAGACGGCAGCGATTTCATGTTTTCGATAATGGCATGATCACACAACTCGAACATGCGCAAGAAGTACGTGACATTCGGATGGGAGGCGACTTCTTTATTTATACTGATCCACTTGATCAAACCATCTTATATGCAAATGGAGAGAAAGAAGTATTGACTCTTTTTCGTTCCAACTCCTTCACCCTAAAACAGTATTTGTGGCTGAGCCGCGCGCAAGGAGCAATGGTGATATATTATGGCGATGAGTATAAAAAACTCACACTTGGAAATGATATCGAATACATGCTAGGAGATAGTATCATCGCATACAGCGACTTCGATAATTATTTTAAGGTATTCTATGGAGGAGAGCTATATGATGTAACCAACGAACCCATCAGCAGTTTTAAGGTAAGCGATAACTCTGTCGGGTTTATGACAGAAGGAGAAGAGCTATTTATCAACAGTCGAGGAAGTACCAATTTAGTCAGTACAGATTATGTCAAATCCTATGAGATCGGAAACAATTTCATGGTTTATATCAATGAGTTTGACGAGCTATTTGTTTATGATAAAGGAGAGACCGAAAACATCGCTGCTTACCCTCCCAAAAATTATCGGGTAGGCGATAATATCATGGCAATGGTCAATAATCGAGAAGAGTTTCAGGTATATTGGGATGGCGAGCTAGAAGAACTCGCACCCGTAGCTCCTACCTCTTACCGTATCAAAGATAATACCTTACAATACATCGACGAGCGCGGTTTTTTAAATGTCTTCTATCAAGGCAAAAACCATGTGCTAGAAAGCTACACTCCCAAGCAAATTCAGGTATTCGATGGCATCGTCGTTTATACGGATTTGGATGGCAAGCTCAAAGCATTTTATGAAGGAGAAAAAGTGCAGGTATCGGATATGATTATTGAGAAGTTTAAGTTGGTAGGGCGGGTAATTGTCTACACCGTTCAGAATGGCGAGAATCGAGTGTTTCACGATGGGAAGCATTATTAAAAAATATTGATCGAACCAGATGGTTCGATCAATATAAGAACAGGAACGTGGAGCATTACCGATCAATGGTAAGCTCCACGATTTTACCCCTTTTCAACACAAAATAAACTTCGTAAATGCCATCTTCTGTAAAAAGATCACCAATGGCAAACTGAGAAATAGAAGAGGAACCCTGATGACGGATTTCAAAATGGCTAACTTTGTGAATGCGAAAGAAAAAAGCAATTTTATTGGCGGCTTCTCTGGGCTTATAAGTATCTTCGCTGTTAAGAATAGAGAGATCTACTTTTTCAGAAAATAAGTGCTGTAAAGTGCTAATGTCTTTGGTCGCTAAACTTGTTTCAATAGATTTTAAAGGAGATTGTGCATAAGAAAAAGAGTGACTGGTATGCATCAAAAGCATGATGATACTCACTTGAAGCAGATATTTCATGGTGCAAATTTTTGGGTTATCCAAACTGCTGCAGTACGAGTAAGTGGTTTACGTGAGTTATTTTTAACTAAATATAACAAAAATGAGGCATTTTCCCCATTTATTTTTTATGATGTATATGAATAGAAAAAAGTGAGTGTAGGTTTTTTCAAAAAAACAGGAGACAGTAATTTTTTAATGTATGTTGAAATACGCTGTTTTTGATAGGAAGAGAGTAAAGTAGTTTAAGCAAAAAATTAAATTTATTTAACAAAATAATAATGGAGCAGACTAAGCGACTGATACTGATGATTTTAGATGGATGGGGACATGGAGAAAATAAAGAAGCCGATGCCATTCAACAAGCAGAAACCCCCTTTGTAGATAGTTTGTATGAGCAATATCCCCATGCCGATTTAGTGACCTTTGGAGAGGAAGTAGGGTTGCCAGTTGGACAGATGGGAAACTCAGAAGTAGGGCATTTGAATATTGGTGCAGGACGAGTCGTATTTCAAGAGTTATTGCGTATCAATAATATTGTACGAGATGATTTACTGAAAGAAAATGAACAGTTGAAAGCGGCTATCAAATACGCTAAAACACATCAAAAACCTTTTCACCTTATGGGGCTTGTTTCCGATGGAGGCGTACATTCCCATATTCAACACCTGATTGCGCTTTGTCATATCCTAGCAGATAACGGAATAGAGAGCGTATATATTCACGCTTTTATGGATGGGCGAGATACCGATCCCGAAGGAGGGCTTGGCTATCTACAAACCCTAGAGGCAGGTATTTTTGAAACCACCGCACAAATAGCCAGTGTTATTGGGCGTTATTACGCAATGGATCGAGATAAACGTTGGCCGCGTATCAAAAAAGCCTACGATTTATTGGTACATGGTATTGGAAAAGAAGTCGATGATTTGGTGGAAGGATTAGCGGCATCTTATGAAGAAGGCATCACAGATGAGTTTATTAATCCTTTGGTGAAGGTAAACCAAGCAGGTAAGCCAATAGCTACAATAGGAGAGGGGGATGTGGTACTATGCTTCAATTTTCGTACTGACCGTTGTCGGCAAATAACGCAAGTCCTTACCCAAAAGGAGATGCCTGAAGAAAGAATGACAACTATTCCTTTACATTATGTCACCATGACCAATTATGACGACCAATTTAAGGGAGTACATGTCTTATTTGAAAAAGAAGATATTAAAGAGACGCTAGGCGAGGTACTTGCGAAAGCTGCTAAAAGCCAAATCCGTATCGCCGAAACCGAAAAATACCCACACGTAACCTTCTTCTTTTCAGGAGGGCGTGAAGCTCCATTTGAAGGAGAAAAACGCATCTTAATACCCTCACCTAAAGTTGCCACCTACGATTTACAACCATCCATGAGTGCGAATGAGTTGACCGCAGCAATATTACCCGAAATTTCTGCACAAACAGCTGACTTTATTTGTTTAAATTTTGCCAATACAGATATGGTCGGACATACAGGTGTTTTTGAGGCAGCGATGGAGGCAGCTAAAACAGTAGACCAATGCACCAAGCAAATTGTGACAACAGCCCTGCAAAAAGAGTACACCATCCTTGTTATTGCCGATCATGGAAATGCAGATATGATGATTAATCCTGATGGTAGCCCGAATACGGCCCATACTACGAATTTGGTGCCTGTAATTTTAGTGAGTAATAATAAATTACATCAAATAGATGATGGTTCTTTAGCAGACATTGCTCCAACCATTTTAGAATTAATGGGGCTTGAAAAGTCACCTTTAATGGATGGAGAGAGTTTATTGAGACCACTACGTTGAGACAGTAGAGACTTCCAATGATCGCTGCGCCAAAAACAAAAAAAAACATGAAGAATAATCAATATGTGATTGCTTTGATAACATTACTCTTCCTAAACATCACAAGTTGTGGAGATGGAGGAGGTGCGATAGTCGATACTAAAGAAGAACAGCCTTACTTTTCATTAATTGACTTTTTTGATGCAGAAATCGAGCGATTAGAAGCCGATGAGGCGGCTAAACTCGAAAAACGGGTATTATTAAACGGAATGGAAGAATTTAAGAACTGGACCAATCAAAAGCTAGATTGGAATCAAGAGTTAAGTGTATTTAAAAACTCGGATATTAATCGAAAAGCCTGGTTAGATAAGTATGAAACTATTGAAAATAAGCAAGTTACAGCTGATGGAGGAGAAGTTCGCCAAGTAGAATACAAAGCCAAAGAAGCCGATTTGAAAACTCGGTTTATAAAGTTGCGGTTTCGAGATCAAAGTGAAGAACCTGAGTATATTGAAATTAGAAATGGAACCAAAAATATGATTTACAAAGGCTACGAAAAACTATGGTATAAAACAGGCGAAAAATACCGTGTCGAAAATGTCCAAAAAGTAATATTTAACGATTTGGATCAAATGATTATAGAAGTGCAATGG
>JAHDHP010000390.1 GCA_020631245.1 Bacteroidota bacterium
GCTAGGACTATGCTGAACTAGCAGCTATGAAGCAACTACAAGCGGATAGCCCGACCCGAAATAGTGATTGGGTGGTTGGGTCATTGAATTGTTGAGTTGACGATATAAACAACACCCCAACCACTCAATCACTATGAAGGGGCACGCCCAAATATAAAGTTGAAAAAAATGAAACACAATCCCTCAATCCCATATCCCCTCAATCAGGGCACGCCCAAAAATGACATAAAATGGACAGGTGGATAGTTGTTAAAAGGAAAGAAAAAAAGCTTAGGAACATTTTTTGTAGATAGGTAGGCAAGCTTAGTAAAGATTGAAAATATAAAAACCTTCAATTTGGACAAAAAAAAAGAAAGAAGAGGTAATAAGCTCGGTGGGGATTGAGACTTTCTCTTCTTTCGGTCTATCAGCATTAGATAGCTGAATGAGATCTAAATATAGGACTTTTTTTAGGGTTCTCCAAGCATTTTAATAAAAAAGTATATTATTAAGGGGAGTGGAAATGGTTAAAAAGTGTTAGAGTAAAGTGTTTGTGGCATAAATGTGCCCTAGTGAATGAGCATATAATAAAAAAACTAAACCGAAGATGAGAAGCCATATTATAGGTATCTACCTATTATTCACCCTTATACTATGTTGTACCCAAACAACAGTGTGGTCCCAATCAAATCCCGACGTACATCAAATTAAGGATTTTATTTGGCTGGATGTGAATGGAAATTCATATCGAGAACCTGGAGAGCCAGGTATCGCCAATGTAGAAGTGCGCCTTTTGGAAGCGAGTGACTCTAGTTTGCTACAACAAACGCTCACCAATGAAACGGGCGATTATATATTTGATAATTTAAAGACAGGTGCGTATATCATAGAAGTAGATGGTGAAAATTTGCCACAGTATCGCTTGTGGAGTGATGCATCGGTATTGATAGAACTGAATGAGGGACTTTTAACACAACGGGCAGCTTTTTCTTTCCAACCATTACTAAATGGCTCTATTTCTTATCGGGTATGGCATGATGAAAATGGTAATCATTTACAAGATCCGAATGAGCCAGGTATTCCTGCCGTAGCTGTACGCTTATACAATGATAAACGAAAACCAATTGGAGTGGCTGTGACAGATAACAGTGGCTACTACTCATTTGGTAAACTTCCTGTTGGCAATTATTATGTCTCTATTGAAAATGCCCCCAAAGGGTATGCCTTAACGACTCCTAGTGGTTTGCTGAAAACAGTAGGAGGAGGTGATTCGCAATTAGAAGTATATTTTGGACTTACTTCTGTAAAGGCGGGTGCTATTTGTAATCGGGTGATTTGGGAGGTAGAAGGAGAAGAACGAGGCATAGAAGGTGTCACCATCAATTTGTTTGATAAGAAGGATAATTTGATGGGGGTTACGGTAACCGATAGTACGGGGTATTATATTTTTAATCAATTAGCTAAAAATACTTATCGCATTCAAGTAGAATTATCGAGTGTACCACAAGGCTTGACTTTAATTTCACCCGAACATGTACAACATACGCTACAAATAGGTGAGGTATTCGACAAAGGAAATTTTGTATTTCGCCAACCTGTAGATATTCAAATATCAGATCAATGTGTGGATGAAAAAGGCGAACTGATGGTCTATCCTAATTTGGAAGAAGGTGAGTGGATAGATATGCAAGCGACGACTAGTTCGGCTGGGGCTAATTTACTATTAGAATCCCCTTTTTTATTAAAATATAATACCAATCCTACCGCCAAAGGAGCAGATACGCTAAGAATACACATTTGTACAGAAGAAAAGGTAAGTTGTCGAGAAGAATGGGCGATTGTACATCGACCTTGTAGTCAACCTATTGCTGTAAATGATGGTCTTTCTATTATTCCTGGAAAGGTGACGATCAATGGAAATGATTCTTATAAACTAACAGGTTATGATGGTATTGATATAGCGGTATTGGAAAACGATCAGCAGTATTGTCAAGATAAATTCTATTTGAGTATTCTTGATAATTCGGAATATGGTTATGCAGTAGTGCGGGAAAACAACACGCTTCACTATCGTCCCAATGAGGGCTTCGAGGGGAAAGATAAGGTGTACTATCAGATTTGTAATGAATGTGGTGATTGTGATCAGGCATTTTTAGCAGTGGTAGTCAAACAACCTATTATGCAGTGTGACCCGTATGTATATCAACAATGTACCAATCCAGATAAAAGTATTGTGGTATGTCCTGATTTTTGTTTGCAAGAAGCCTACACCATTACGAATTGGGAAACGGTGTTTGGAGGAACAGTGGAGGTGATGGATCAGTGTATAAAGTATACAGCGGGTGCAATGGTGAATGGTGGAGATGTGATTAAAGTAACGGCTTGTACCGAAGACGATTGTGAAACCTCTTTTGTTAATATTACCATTGGCTGTGAAGGCGCACAACCGCCAGTTACAATTGACGATAAAGCAGTTTCAAAAGGAGAAACAGTATCTATTGATGTATTGCAAAATGATACCGACCCCGATGGTAGTGTCCTGACTATTACGAGTCATACCAGCCCTCAAAATGGGGATGTGTCTCTTACCCAAGAAGGTATTTTCTTATATACACCTTTTGCTGAATTTACAGGAACAGATGTTTTTTACTACCAAGTTTGTGATGAAGATAGCCTATGTTTGAATGCCAAAGTGAGTGTGGAGGTAAGTATTCTAGATTGTAATGAAGTATTGCAAGTAGAAGCAAGTCCTGTGAGTCCAGTTGATATTTGCCCTGATTTTTGCAAATTGAAGGGAGCGATTGCGATTGAAAATGTTACCAATAAACATAAAGGAACAATAAGTATTGAAGACGCATGTGTTAAGTATGTGTCTCCTCCAATGTTTGCTGGTACAGAGTATTTGACTATTACAGGATGTGATGAATCGGGTGAATGTGAAACGGTTAGTGTGACGGTGGAGGTCAGCCAAATGGAGGCGCAAATTAATCAAAATCCTAGTGGCGAATTGCTGATGTTTAACAAGGATATAGCAAGTAAAGAAGCTACTTTGGAACTAGAAGGAGTAGTGCCGAATATGAGTTTTGATGCGATTTATGTGAATTTTTCAGTAGCAGAAGAGAAGAAGGTCAATTTGGAAGTATTTGATATGGCGGGAAAAATGGTCTATGAAGAAATGCTTTATGCCATCAAAGGTTTTAATGCTTCTTCTATAGATATTTCACAATTATCGGCGGGTATCTACCAAGTACAATTAACAATGGAAAATAAGATAGTGAGGAGTAAATTTGTGAAATAATAAAAGGTGTGTGGAATTTTCCACACACCCTTTTTTTAGCTGTCCTTATTTATTTTACGATCTCTAATAATTCTACCTCAAATACTAAGGCTTCATTAGGACCGATTCCTCCTGGGCTTCCTCGCTCACCATACGCTAAACCAGCAGGGATAAATAATTTCCACTTAGAACCAACAGGCATTAATTGTAATGCTTCTGTCCACCCTTTGATTACCCCATTTACAGGGAAGGTAGCAGGCTCTCCACGATCCACAGAACTATCAAATACAGTTCCATCAATCAAGGTTCCGTGATAATGTGTTTTTACTTTATCCGTAGCACTTGGTTTGTCACCCGTTCCTTCTTTCATGATTTGGTATTGTAAACCACTATCCAAGGTTACAACGCCATCTTTCGATTTATTAGCTGCTAAGAAGTCTTCTCCTTTCTGTAAGTTTTTAGATACAACTTCTTGGCGTGCTTTCGTAATATAAGCTTGTAAAAGCGATTTAGATTCCGTTTCAGAAATGGCTAAATCTTTACCATCAAATACATCTTGCATAGCTCTGGTAAACATGCCTGTATTGAGGTCGGTAATACCGTCGTTTTTCAAGTTTTTAGCGATGGTCATTCCTAAAATATAGCTCACACTATCTTTTTCAGAACTTAAGTCACCACTAGCTGCTGTTGTTTCCTCGTTACTAGTAGTTGTACCAGCACTGTGGGTTTCTGAATTACCGCCTCTAGCACATGCTCCTAAGAGGAACAGAGCTACAAGACCAATAATCAGTAAAAAATTTTTATTCATAGCAAATTGTTTAATTGATTCGCCGCGAAGATAAGGGAAATGATTGAAACTTCGCTTCTATCCACAACAAAAACAAAGT
>JAHDHP010000391.1 GCA_020631245.1 Bacteroidota bacterium
TGGGGACACGCCCAGAAAATACTCTGATTGAATGAGCGAATGACTGAATAGAGACGTTGTAGGCAACATCGCTACCAATAAATGGGTTATTAGGTGATTTAGTTGCCAAAAAGCAAAGAAAGAAATATTCACCAATTGTTATCCGATATTTTATACTTTATCTAAATGAATTTTAAGTAGTTGTACTTAAATAATTTCTAATTCATACCCCTTCTGCCCCATTTGCCAAAAAGCAAAACCAAAGATATTTGCTAATTCCTGGAAGTATTTAGAACGCGTACCATCTCCTCCATGTCCAGCACCATCATCGACATGAAAAAGAATCGGTTTATCGGAGCCTGTATATTGCTGAATTTTTGCGGTAAACTTTCCAGGAACCCATGCTAACACCCTTTGGTCATGCATCCCTGCGGTAAGTAAAGTAGCAGGATATTTTACACCTTTTTGTAAGTTTAAATAAGCATCCATTTCAATCAGGGCTTTGCATTCTAAATCATCTTTGTTAGTGCCAAATTCTTTGATATTATAGACACCATTGGCAGTTTCTTCTATTCTTAATGTATTCATTACTCCCACTACCGAAATCGCTACTGCAAAAAGATCGGGTCTATCGGTCATCGCACGTCCTACTAAAATTCCTCCAGCACTACGTCCCCATATAGCGGTTTTATCAGTAGTTGTGTAGCCTTCCTTAATCATATATTCCGTGCAAGCAATCAGGTCTTTCCAGCTATTGGATTTATTGGCTTTTTTTCCCGCCTGATACCATTGATCGCCTTTTTCGCCACCACCACGTACATGTGCCACACAATAGATTCCGCCTTCTTCTACCCAGATTAATTCTTCAGCAGAAAAGTAAGGATGTATGGAAACGCCATAGGAACCATAAGCCTGTATCAAGGTAGGATGTTGCCCCTTCAATTCGATTCCTTTTTGATGAATGATAGATAAAGGAACGAGTACTCCATCGTGTGAAGAAACTAGCAACTCTTTTACAACAAAGTTCCTAAATTCTGGGAAATCCCCTTGAGCAGTAAGTGTCACCTCCTTAAATTGATTATGTTGATATTTATAGCGAATAACGTTGTTTAACCATCCCCTAGTAGCTACCCATAAACTAGGACAATCCCTTCCTTTACTTGCAATCAAACTAGCACCCGAAGGAACAGGCAAAGGAATAAAACTTGTTTTACCATCTTGAAACTTATATAGTTTAGCCTCTACACCATTTTTACTACTCGTGAAATACAATGCTTCATCTGTTAATGCTAATTGACTAATTACCTCATCTTCACTTGCGTTTACAAGTACAGTTGGGTGCTGTAAATTTGCGTTTTCGATAGATGTACTTAATATTTGTCCATTTGATACATGTTTCATCGAAGTATATATTACTTGGTCACCATCAAAAACCACCTCTTCTACTTTATCCTCTTTCCTAAACAATGGCTTCCAATTGATCTTATCTTTCTCTAAATCACTTATAGGTGCATAGAAAGTATTGAGATGAGCCGTAGCTTGTCCATCTACTCCATATAAATATTGGTCATTTTTTGCCAATAAGTACACCACTGGACAAGCGGTTGGTGCAAGGCCAAGATACGGGTGCGTATCTCTACTAAATATGATCTTCAAATCCGTAGGATCTGCACCAAGCTTATATACAACGGCTTTTAGCTCTTTCAAAAATTGCTCAGAATTTGGGTCAATTTCTGGATGATGTATATAAATAAATCCACTATTGTCAGGAAGCCATTGGATACCACCATCAAAAGTAGGCGCGCAATGATCAATTACAAAAGGTAATACTTTTCGAGTTGCCATATCTATGACAATCATTTCTGAAATTTCCTGCCCACTGTGGCTTAGACTTACAACAACATAAGTACCATCCCAACTAGGCTTGATGAAATTAATCACGTATTTTTTATCGGAATCTTTTCTAAAGTCAAGAGAAGAAAAAAGTAATTCGTCTTTACAATGGAAATCTTTCCTGTAAAACAAACGCGGAATCTCTTCTTTTGCTTCCTGCTTAAGAAAAAAGTATTGGTCGTCTGCTGTGTTATTCACTTGAGACATACGAACAGTTCTCCTTTGGTTGTATTCTTCCATTTTTTGAATCAGTGCTTCCCGTCCTGAAATATTAGGAAGTATCTTATTCGCATAATCTGCTTGTTCGTTAAACCAATCTTGCACTTCTGGATCTTCGAGGTTTTCGAGATTGCGATAGTGATCGGTGATCTTCATGCCGAAGTAGTCTTCGGTGACTGGTTGTGAAGGGGCGATTGGATAAGGTGGCAGCTTTGTGCCTGTTTTAATTGTTTCTTTCAAATTGATTTGTTTTTCGTTTAATAAATTTGTTATGTGCTATAGGGATAGCCTGTTTCCAAAAAAATTGGATTAGTGATAAAAAAATAGTCGTAATGTTTTTTTGAGTTTTGGAACTTGGTAACTAGACATAGTAAGTACTCTGTCCCTAGTATAATTATAAGAACATAAGTATAGGAAAGATAGCAATATCCTTGCTGTTAACCCATGTAAATAGAGCAACAGTATAGATATAGGTATGGCTACCTATCTCATTTGAAGGCCATATTGATTTGTGAAATATTGATGGATGCAAAAATCCCTTTCAAAATACTAAGGAAGTATTTTTTTATGAAGATGAAATCAGGAATTTATTGAAAAAGAGAAGGAAAGAAAACTATATTACAAAAGTTTAAACTCTGTCGTTGTTTTCCTTAATGCACAAAAATGTATTCACCAATTCAACTGCCTGTTTTGTTCTTAATAATAAACTCATCATAATAGTTGTTGTATTTTTAAGGTGAAAAAATATAGTTTTATAACGGCAGCGAATATACACTATTTATCCGAACAATAAAAATATGTGTAGTTGAAATAATATTGAAATTGTAGTCGCAACTGACTACATTTGTGTCAAAGTAATATTGGGAAAGGGATTTAGAAGAAGCCACAATATTACTAACTCATGCTGTCCTTTAACTTACCTTATAAAAGTATAACTTATCATTATGCATATTAAAATTGAAGAATTTACACAGGCTGATTATGATAATTATTTAAGTGATGCGATTGATGAATATGCAGCAGTTAATATCAAAAATGGTCGCTGGACTGCAGAGCAGGCTAGGGCTATGTCTCAAAAACAATTTGACTATCTTTTGAAAGATGGTTTGAAGAGTGAAGGGCATACATTTTGGAATATCTGTCTGGATGACAAAAAGGTGGGACTTTTTTGGTTTTATCGAAACCCAAAACAACTCAATAATATATTTGTGTATGATACACAGATCGTAAAGGAATACCAAAACCAAGGGGTTGGAACGTCTACTTTTCCCATTATTCGAGAGCGACTAAAGGCTATGGGGGTTCACAAGATTAGCTTGAATGTCTTTGCAAATAATACAGGGGCTATTCGTTTGTATAAACGCTTAGGATTTGAAATGACTAGTTATAATATGCATTATTTGATTAACTAATAACATAAAAAACTACTAATCAACGATTTACAATTAAAAAATTGAGTCATTCTCTATTCTCATGATACCTAGATTTTTTATTCTGTTATAAAATGATTTTGGGCGTGTCCCTATTTTTGCCAATCAACAACCTAACAGGTTGATTGGCAAAAATAGGGTCGGGCTATCCGTTTGTAGTTGTCTCATAGCCAACTATTCGCCTATATTGCTGGCAGTGTCTTCCTTCGTCAGTCCTGCCAGCAAAAGGCTCATAAAGTTGGCTATTTCGTCAAGCTATCACTACTATCCCTCACGCAGAACAATGAGTGAATGCGCGAATGAGTGAATATTACGTACGTATTTTTTAGCTGCTGCCAGCATCTTCGCTGGTGATTTATCCAACCAATAACAGCCTCTGGCTGATGGCCCTTTCGGCTCACATTATACATACTTTTTCTGCCATACATTACTTTTGCAAAGGTAGAGCGCGTAAACTGGCGATCATTTACGAGTAACGTGATGTTTTTTTCAAAAGGCTTTTCTTGCGAGTACAAGATTTCTTTGAACTTTTTCAAAAAAAAATCCCTCCCACTGTTTCCCTCTTTTCAAAAGGCACCATTAAGAGGCAAAGAAACACATTTTAAACTCATAAAAAATTAA
>JAHDHP010000392.1 GCA_020631245.1 Bacteroidota bacterium
AAGAGTGATTAAGGAGCATTATAAGGCGGTGATTGAGGAGGTGTACAATGAGTGAATTAGTGAATGAGCGAATGACTGAATGAGGGGTAACGCTTATTCAGTCATTCGCACAATCACTAATTCAGTCATTGTCTCGCGTGAGGGATAGTAGTGGTAGCTTGACGAAATAGCCGCTTTTGTGATGCAAAGACTAGCAGGGCTGACAGCGGAAGACACTGCTAGGATTATGCAGCACTAGCGGGTATGAGGCAACTACAAACGGATAGCCCGACCTGAAGCAGGGATTGGGGGAATGTGGGATTGGTTGAGACAAGGCATGCCTTGTCTTTACTCAAACCCGCATTTTCCCAATCCCTGCGGAAGGGCACGCCCAGCTATTGATGATTGGGTGATTGGATGAACGGATGATTGGATGAACGGATGATTGGGTGACTTGATTATAGGATATTTGAGTTTTTTGTGTTGTGTTGGTAAAATAATGTCGATTACCATTTAATCAACAAGGAAAAACCTATCTTTGCAACCTCTTAATCACACAAGATTTATGTTATGAAATTTGGAACCAAAGTCATCCATGCTGGAGTGACACCAGACCCAAGTACAGGGGCGATTATGACGCCTATTTATCAAACTTCGACTTATGTACAGGCAGCTCCTGGTGATCATCAGGGCTTTGAATATGGGCGAACGCAAAACCCAACTCGAAATGCCTTGCAGGAGAATTTAGCTGCTTTAGAAGGCGCGCGTTTTGGGGTGTGCTTTGCGAGTGGAATGGCGGCAACAGATACGATAATGCGTTTGTTGGAACCTGGTGATGAGGTGATTGCAGCGAGTGATTTGTATGGTGGAACCTATCGTTTATTTACCAAAATATTTGAACGATATGGCTTGAAATTTCACTTTACAGACATGACTGATCCTGCGAGTATTGAGCCTTTGATCAGTGATAAAACGAAGATGATTTGGATTGAGACGCCGAGTAATCCGATGTTGAATATTATTGATATAGAGGCAGTTGGGAAAATTGCGAAGGCGCATGGTGTGAAGATGTGTGTGGATAATACTTTTGCATCTCCGTATTTGCAACAACCGATGAGTTTGGGAGCTGATATTGTTGTGCATTCGGCAACCAAATATCTTAATGGGCATTCGGATGTGATTATGGGAGCTGTGTTATGTGATGATGAGGAAATTCATGAACGCCTTTGTTTTTATCAAAATGCAGTAGGGGCAGTACCTGGTCCTATGGATTGTTTTTTGACTTTGCGTGGTATTAAAACCTTGCACTTGCGTATCGAACAACACTGTAGAAATGGAGCGGCTATTGCGCATTTTTTGAAAGATCATACGGCAGTGAATCAGGTGTATTGGCCAGGTTTCGAAACACATAATAACCACGCCGTTGCAGCTCGCCAAATGCGCCATTTTGGTGGAATGGTTTCGTTTTCTTTGAAGAAAGATACCTTAGCAGATGGGGTGCGGGTGATGTCGGCAACGAAGTTGTTTGCACTAGCAGAATCATTAGGTGGGGTAGAGTCGCTTATCGGGCATCCTGCTACGATGACTCATGCCTCTATTCCTTTGGAAGAACGCCTCAAAACAGGAGTTGTTGATTCCTTGATTCGCTTGAGTGTGGGTATTGAAGATGCTGATGATTTGATTGCTGATTTAGCACAGGCCTTACAGCATTAATATTAATATACTCGTACCATCCATACTTTTGTTTGTGGGTCAAAGTCATTGATCTGCAAAATAGTTTGATCAGTATCAATCGGAATTTTCTTTCCTTTTGAGTATCCTTTATTATTTATTAAAAATTGAATGCCAGTTAGTTCTGATGTTTCGAAAACGACCATCTCTTGTTTAATGACGGGATGATCGGACGATACATAGGTGTACCACAGTTGGTGATTAGTGGGGTAGGCGTCTACTAGTTCTTGTAAGGTAGAACCAACGCCAATTTCTTTTTCCGTCCGATATTTTTCCGAAAAAATATACATATCTATAATGTGCCCACTTTGCCATTCTAGTTGCACTAGTTTTTCATTTCCTTCCTTGATAAGTGTATAATCAAAGGCAATTTCTTCTCCTTCCATATTGGCAATTTCTTGATGCTTTTCCTTTTTAAAGGGAGCTGCTACTTCTATATCAGCTACTCGTTGTCCTGATTTGATATTTCCTACTTGTTGAGGGCGGATGAGGAAGAGGGAGTCGAGAATTGAGGGATTGAGGGATTGTGTGCTTGGGTGGTTGGGTGATTGGGTGGTTGAGTTGTTGGGTGATTTAGGGCTTATATCGCAGGCTGTGAATAGTAGGCAGAATAGTAGTATGTAAAGAAAAGAATGGGTTGGGTTGTTCATTGTTGTATGTGTAGTATTTATAATTGGTGAAATTAGTGTATTTGTTAGGCTTTGCCAAAAGTATAAGGAAAAAATTATCTTTAGATGCTGTTTGGGGCAAACAAAATGTCCATTGAAAAACTATTATCAACCAGTCCAATACTATGTTTATTTTCGGATAGTCCAAACGTATTGATTAAGGTTAAGAAAATTTGTTTTTTGGTTTTACTTAGTTCTTTAAAACGCGTCAACTTGGTGCGTAATTCTTCTGCATAAGATTTGTTAATCGAAAAACTCCCATTATAAAATTTCAATTCACAGATATTAATAGCATGGTCATTTCGATCAATCAACAAATCAATTTGAATCCCTTTTGTCGTATCTGTCCCCTTTGAAAGGAAACTAGAAGCTTCCGAATAAATACCGCCAATTTCTAATGCCTTTTTAATTTGTGTAACATGTTTTAAGCAAATACTTTCAAAAGCATAACCACTCCAACTTTTGTAAATAGATGTTTGACTCAAACGATTCCACATACCCCTTTCTTGTGTACGCTTTCCTTCAATAAAGCGTAAATAAAAGAGGGAATACTCATCCGAAAGACGATAAAGCATATTCTTTTTCTTTTTACCAAAAGGATAATAAAAAGAAACAAAACCCGAATGAACAAGCTCTTCAATTACCTTAGTCACGCCACCACCTTCTGGCAAACGACTAATTTGTATAATCTCTTTTCGAGTCAAGCCTTTCCATTTTGTAGATAGTGCCTTTATAATTTTGATATGATTATCTGCCTTTTCAAAAAGAGCAGGATATAATCTCGAAAATTCATCGCGTAACAAACCTGTTTCTGAAAAACAAATGTCATCTATATTTTGAATAGCACTCTTACCCGTCTCAATTTCCTTTAAATAATGTGGAATACCTCCCATAATCATATAAAGCTGTAGTATTTGGTAGCGATTGAGGTTAATTTGTTTATGTTTAATAAATGCCTCTGTTTCATATAAATTAAAAGGCTTTAGATAAATACGTTTGGTAATTCTATTATGCAAATCTCCCTTATTTTGCACCACCTTCTGAATCATCCAACTAGCAGCAGAACCACAAATAACAACAATAATCTTATTTTTCGAAGCCCAGTTATTCCAAAAAAAACCTAATGCTGCTAAAAAGCCCGATTTACGAGTAGCCAACCACGGAAGTTCATCAAAAAAAAGAATGGTTTTTTTAGTGGATTTAGGACGGACATTTAGCACTTCTATTAATTGCCGAAAAGCAACTAACCAGCTATTGGGAACACTAGTAGGAGTATCTTTGGGAGCAAACTGACTAAGTAAAAAGTGAAAATTTTCTAGCTGATCTTTTTTAGCAGCATGTTGAATGCCCGTTACCTCCAAATCAATATCATCTCCATATACCGATCTAATCAAAAAGGTTTTTCCCACTCTCCGCCTTCCGACAACAGCAATCATTTCTGCTTCCGAAGACTGTAAAGCTTTTTGTAAGATAGTTTGCTCTTTTACCCGCCCAATTAACTGATTAGACATAATGAAAAATTATATACTGCGAAATGTAAGGTAAAATACATAGATTTGGCGAGATATAAAAGTATTTTATTAGCTGGACGTGCCCCCATTTTTGTTTTAAAATGCTCCCGCCAGCGTCCTCGCTGGCGGCATTTTAAAACAAAAATGGGGTCGGGCTATCCGTTTGTAGTTGCTTCACACCCACTCGTTTCGCATAGTCCTAGCGGTGTCTTCCGCTGTCAGCCCCGCTAGTCCTTGCGGCACAA
>JAHDHP010000393.1 GCA_020631245.1 Bacteroidota bacterium
ACACTGCCAGCAGATATAGCGGAACACTTTTTCTATGAGGCAACTACAAACGGATAGCCCGACCCCATTTCTCCATAGCGAGGGGTTTAAACCCCTCGCTATGGAGAAATGGGGGTACGCCCAAATAAATTATATTTGACATAGATTGACAAGTTACTCAATTGAAGAATTAATAATTTTGTCGTATGGATTTTAGAGAATTAAAACAAGATATGACCATTATACAGTGTGGTGTTGATGTGTTTTTTAAGTAAATTTGCCAAAAAAGAATTGAAAAATTACCTGTTTTTAGTTTGCATACTACTATTTACGTCCTGTTCGTTCAATAAGGAAAATACGACCCAAACGCTCACTATTGCTACTGCTGCCAATATGCAAGTGGCTTTGTCTGAAATTGCCAAACAATTTTCGAAAGAAACGGGTATTGATTGTGAATTAGTAGTGAGTTCATCGGGTAAACTTACCGCTCAAATCAAACAAGGCGCGCCTTTCCACGTTTTTGTCGCTGCCGACCTCAAATATCCTCAAGAAATATATGATAGTGGACTTGCATGGTCTCCACCAGAAGTGTATGCCTATGGGAAGCTCGTTTTGTGGACAACTCAACAAGAATTGACTCCATCATTAAATAGCTTAAACAGGGAAGCAATTCAACACATTGCACTAGCCAATCCTAAAACAGCTCCTTATGGTCGTGCTGCCATGGAAGTGATAAAGGCTTATCAATTAGAGGAGGAAATACATTCTAAATTGGTGTATGGAGAAAGTATTGCACAAACAAATCAGTTTATTTTGTCGGGAGCAGCTGATATAGGTTTTACGGCACAGTCGATTGTGTTATCGCCTGCAATGAAAGGAAAAGGAAAATGGATCGAAGTAGATACGACTTCTTATCAGCCCATTGAACAAGGGATTGTGGTGCTAAAAGGAATCAAAGTAGAGGAGGCGAAACGGTTTTACAATTTCTTGTTTTCTAAGGATGCCCAAGAAATATTGCGTAATTTTGGCTATTCTGTGAATTGATTTACGATATAAACATCTGGACATAAATTATTCGACAAAAAAATAACCACATAAGGCAGATAAGAAGCATAAGAAGTTCATTGATAAAATTCAAATTATCTTAATGTCAAGAAGAGTTAAGTGAACATAAGAGTCGTCAAAGACGACCCCTAATGTGGGCTTTCATCTTCTTTAATAAAGAGCGTATTTGAAGCTTATAAATCTTATGTGGCTTATTTTTCTTATGTGGTTCCAATTTGTTGATGCCAGTATTATGTTGGAAAACTATTGTCGATAATGACTTGGGAACCACTTCTTTTAACCTTTCAATTGGCTTTGATAACGACCCTCATTTTGTTGGTCATTTCCATTCCTTTAGCGTATTGGTTAGCCTATTCAACATCTAGGATAAAGCCCATCATCGAAACACTAGTAAGTATGCCCCTAGTGCTTCCACCAACCGTATTAGGTTTTTATTTCCTCCTTGCATTTAGTCCCAATAATGCCTTTGGAAATTGGCTAGATGACTGGTTAGGGATTCGTTTGGTATTTTCATTTACGGGCTTGGTCGTCGCTTCCTTGTTATACAGCTTGCCCTTTATGGTTCACCCATTACAATCAGGATTATCGAGTCTTTCCCCTTCTCTTAAAGAAGCTGCCTACGTAATGGGAAAATCAAGGTATGCTACTTTAATTAGGGTCTTATTGCCCAATATCAAACCATCTATTCTGACAGGTATTGTATTGTCTTTTGCACATACCGTAGGAGAATTTGGCGTAGTGTTGATGATTGGTGGTAATATACCTGGAAAGACAAAAGTGGCCTCTATTGCCATTTATGATGAGGTAGAAGCATTGAATTATGCGGCAGCCAATTTTTATTCAGCAGTACTTTTTGTTGTATCCTTTTGTATCTTGTTATTTGTTTATTTAATTAATGGAGGATACATTAAGCAATTCTGGAAGTGATTTCAATCAATATACAAAAGACGCTCTTTGCAGCAACAGGAAAGATGCAACTAGCCCTCCAATTGGAAATTAAGCAAGGGCAATTAGTAACGCTTTATGGGGTATCTGGGGTTGGTAAAACCTCTACTTTGCGGATGTTGGCGGGCTTATTAAAACCAGATGCAGGACAACTAAAAGTAGGGCAGGAGTTATGGTATTCGTCCGAGCAAAAAGTCAACCTCAAACCCCAAGAACGTCAAGTAGGAATGGTCTTTCAAGATTATGCCTTATTCCCGAATATGACGGTTCTTCAAAACCTCGAATTTGCACTAGGAAAACAGACTAATAAAAAAATCATTAAGGAGTTGATTGAGGTGGTAGAACTTGGAGACTTACAACATCGAAAACCTAGCACTCTATCGGGAGGGCAACAACAACGAGTAGCCCTTGCTAGAGCCTTAGTTCAGCAGCCCAAGCTATTACTTTTGGATGAACCCTTATCGGCATTGGATCAAGAAATTCGATCCAAATTACAAGCTTATATCCTTCAAGTACATCGCCATTTCAAGCTTACTACCATACTAGTGAGCCATGATAAAAAGGAGATTGTAAAACTCTCCGATTGGATATTTGTACTAGAAAAAGGGCAGGTAAAACAACAAGGACATCCCATAAGTATTTTTGAGAAAGCAGAATTAAATACTACATTTAAGTTGACTGCTACGATCAATGATATACAACAAGTTGACCATTATTTTTTGATTGATCTTTTAATTCAAGACGAGAATATTCAATTAAAAATTTCGGAAAAACAAGGTCAGGGACTTCAAGTAGGTGATCGAATCAATATTCGTTTTCAAGCAACAAATCCAAGTATCTTTAAAATTGATAAAAACCATGAATGATCATACTGGAAAAACCGTTATCCTCACTGGAGGCACAGGTATGGTAGGAGGCATTGTACTCCAACATTGTTTAGCAGATGAGGCTATTGGCAAAGTCATTTCTATAACTCGCAAAAGTACCAATACCCCTCATCCAAAGTTACAAGAAGTCATCCACCAAGACTTTTCTAGTTTTGACAATATTTCATCTTTGTTTCAAGATATAGATGCCGCCTACTTTTGTTTAGGAGCTTATACAGGAGCGGTTTCAGATGAAGTCTTCAAAAAAATAACCTACGACTTTACAGTTGCTTTTGCTGATACTTTAGCCACACATAGCCCTAATGCTACTTTTTGCTTATTAAGTGGAGCTGGAGCCGATCAAACTGAAAAAAGCCGTGTCTCTTTTGCTAAGTACAAAGGGATGGCTGAAAATTACTTGAAAAGTAAAAACTTCGGAGCTTTGTATTTATTCCGTCCTGGTTATATTTATCCTGTCACCAAGCGAGCTGAACCCAATGTGATGTATACCTTTTCTCGCATTCTTTATCCACTCATTCGCATCTTTGGACAGAATATGAGTATCAAATCTACGGAGCTAGGAGAAGCCATCTTTAGGGCGGGTTTATATGGAGCTAATAGTACTGTTTTGGAGAATAAAGATATTCTTAAAAGCTTGGAATGGAGTAGGTAGTATTTTTTGGGCGTGTCCTTTTCCTCCTCGCCTGTTCATGCGTGAACGCATAAACAGGTACGAGGAGGAAAAGGTCGGGCTTTCGGCTAATAGTTGGTTCATAGAAAACATATTCGGCTATCACTGCTGAACAGTGTCTTCCTTCGTCAGCCCTGTCAGCAGTAGCCTCATTATGTTTCTATTTCACCAATCTTCCGCCTCTATCCCTCACGCGAAGACGATGATTGGATGATTGCATGACAGGATGATTGGATGGGTGTTACGCAGAAAAAAAGTTGGTTTTTTTATTGTAAAATAAAAGCAGCCCAAGTATTTGCTGTATCTGTTGAATATATTAAGTCATTGATAAAATAAACCTTACTTCTCATTCTGAAGAACTTGCACTAATGGTTGGTTAACCACTTGACTTTTTGCCCAAAAATATAAATAAGACATACCATAGGCATTTCCTGCATCAGGTGTTTGGTCAATGATTTCTATTTCTTTCCTAAATTGATTTAATAGCACTTTTCGATCTTTATTAGATAATGGAGTGAGAAAAAGCTTTTTAAAATACCAAAGAGAACAGGTGTAAAAGGGATGTACATTTTTATTTT
>JAHDHP010000394.1 GCA_020631245.1 Bacteroidota bacterium
CAAGAACAAATTGTTAAACAAGAGAAAGACAATCGTTTCCGCTATCAACTACTCGAAAACGAGCAGGAAATCGCTTTTTTTACAGGATTTTTTCACGAACCCCATTTGGCTTCTTTAACAAGCAATGGAGGTAGTCCTGAAAATATTATAAAACTAGGAGATCACTTTTTTAGTGATTGCCAAAAAAACGAGGTCAACATTCTAGTACATGATGTCCCTAACGCCCAAAATCTAATCGAATGGTTATATGGAGCAGGCTTTACCATCAATTACAAGAAAAAACTCTACTACAAAGAGTTAAAGGAGTTTCAATACCAAGAAAAGGATATGCCTCCTTTGGTATTCAAAAATCTAGATAAGTTAGAAGAAGGCTTCTTTAAAGAACTATTTTATGAAGGATTAGAAGGTGATCCTCTCAATCAAACCACTATTCAAAGAGTTACCTATTTAAAGGAAGTAATGGATCGAGATGACTTTAATCCCGCCACTTGCAATTTGGTATATCTAAAGAAGGAACCTATCGGTTTTGTACTTGCTGGAGTGATACACGATTCTATTCCCAATGAAGTAGAAGGAGTTATTTTACATGTGGGAATATTGCCCGCCTTCCGAAAAAAAGGATTAGGACTACTGCTACACCATCGAGCCATGCAATACTTAAAAGAATTAGGAGCAACGGTATATTATGGCTCTACCGCTTCCACAAATGAGGGCATGATTAAGATTTTTGACAAAAATGGCTGTGAAATGAAATGCGAGCAGTTGTATTTGGAAGCTAAAAAGAAAGAATGATAGTAGTATTATTGTATCAAATATACAATTATAAGGTGAAATAAGTCTTTTTCGTTGTTGTTTGTAATTGTATAACAATGGATAGCTCCATAAAGTTTAATGAAATAAGATAAATCTTATATTTTAACAACTTAATTTGTTTTTGCTTTTTTTTTCCTAAAAAAGTACCTAGGTTTGGGGTTCCATAAGTACTTAAACTTAGGTACTTGCATACCAATGAATGAATTTTTAGTAACCTTTTTATCTAAAAAACCAGATCATGCAAAAAACAAATTTCTCACCTATCTATCTCATTACTCCCTCTCAATCAGTATCTGAAGATTACTTTGTTACAAGTATCACTTGACAAAAGAAAATTTGGTGAATAAGTTCGCCAATACCTATCTAAGCATTCAATCATTCTCTTGCGTTATGCATTTGAAGAAGCGACGCATTTGATAATAAGTTATTTATAATGGAGGGTAAAAGTACCTTCTTCGCACATCGCACCTAGTACTTCGCACAGAAACCCACCTCTAAATCTCCTCTCAGGAGGAGACTGCGTGAGGGATAGTAGTGGTAGCTTGGCGAAATAACCACTTTTGTGAAGCAATGACTAGCAGGGCTGACAGCGGAAGACACTGCTAGGACTATGCTGAACAAGTGGGTATGAGACAACTATAAACGGATAGCCCGACCCCATTTTGTCTACATTGTTGCCACCAGCGAGGACGCTGGCGGGAGCAACAATGTAGACAAAATGGGGACACGCCCAAAATCATTAAATCAATACCAACTAAATCAAACAAACATGCAACAAACCAAATTCAATTATCCCATCGCACCTTCTAAACCCGTCACCGAAGATTACTTCGGCACGAAGATCACTGATCACTATCGCAATCTGGAAAATCTCAAAGATCCAGCCGTGCAAACGTGGTTCAAAGCGCAAGGGGTTTATGCAGCGAATATCTTTGATAATATTCCTGGACGCGATACATTGATAAAGAAAATGGAAGACTTTCGTCAGCGAAAAGCCTATTTCGTTTCCCATAATAAAGTGACAAGAGACGATCAATGCTTTTTTCTAAAAAAACAAAAAGGAGCCGAGACGGCACAAGTATTTTACCGAAAAAACGAACAAAGTGAAGATGAGTTGCTATATGACCCAAAAGATTATAAGCCAGAAACGCAAAGGAACTATGTTGTAAGTAATATAGTACCTAGTTGGGATGGGAGGTATTTGGTCATAGCGATTACCCATAGTGGCTTAGAAATTGTTGAATTGATCATTTTAGATATGAACACCCGTAAAGTGTTGCCACAAATTATCACACACTGTTTCTCAAATGTTACATGGTTTCCTAATAACAATGGCTTTGCCTACCTAC
Organism: Bacteroidota bacterium; assembly: GCA_020631245.1. Classification (GTDB taxonomy): domain Bacteria; phylum Bacteroidota; class Bacteroidia; order Chitinophagales; family UBA2359; genus JAHDHP01. The sequence continues at coordinate 2,163 of JAHDHP010000394.1, forward strand.
ATCGTCCAGAAATTGATGTTAATTCGCCTGACCTTTGGAAAGATCTGAAAATGGTTCGCTACCATATAGGAGATGATCCAAAGGACTTGAATGTGTTCTTTAGTAAAGATACTCACCCACAACTAGAGATAGGGTCTTCTGATTTTGTAAGTATTCGCCTTTTCGATCCGTTAGATCAATATATAGTGGGCCATATAATGAAAAATTCCTCTTCCAAAAAACCAGCGGCCTATTATACAACAGTAGATGAGCTAACACATGGAATCCCCAATTGGAAACCATTATTAACAGCTGATGATCAGGCTGGATACGGAGTATTATTAAACGATACCTATGTATATCCTACAATAAAAAATGCTCTGAATGGTCAAATTAGATCTATTACTCTTGGAAAGGAATCCCCAAGAGCGTCAACGTTATTAGTAGATACAAAAGTAGATGCAAAAATTGACAATTTCGCTCTGACGAGTGAGGGACTTTATTTCACACGGGTTAAAAATGGAGTTGAAAGCAAACTATATCAACTAATTGAAGGCAAAGAAGTTGAAATACCTTTACCCAAACCAGCAGGAACTATTTGGCTGACTAGTAAAGGCGGAAGGTATGCCGATATATGGATTACTACGACAGGTTGGTTGAATGCTGAAACACGATACAAATATACCAATAAGCAATTAATTGAAGCCAATCTTTATCCTTCAGCCAAGTATCCTGAATTTGAGGATTTTGTTGTAAAAGAAGTCCTCGTAAAATCACACGATGGCGAAGAAGTGCCCTTGTCGATCATTCATAAAAAAGGCATCGAATTAAATGGGCAACACCCTACCATGCTGTTTGGTTATGGAGCACACAATATTTCTATGAAGCCTGGTTTTGGTTCTATCACTAGGTTACTATGGGTAGCACAAGGAGGAATCTTTTGTGTAGCACACGTTAGAGGAGGAGGCGAAAAAGGAGAAGCTTGGTATCAAGCAGGTAGGAAAACTAATAAGCCCAATACTTGGAAAGACTTTATCGCTTGTACAGAATATCTGATCAATGAAAACTATACCTGCTCCGAGAAGATGGCTATTGCAGGGGGAAGTTCTGGAGGAATATTGGTTGGAAGAGCTATGACAGAAAGACCAGATCTATATGCGGTAGCCATTTCAACAGTAGGAGTTATGAATACATTAAGATTGGAGAATTCACCCAATCCTGGACCAGGTATTCGAGATAATGGCATAAGTACCGATCCCATTGAGTGTGCGGCATTAATAGAAATGGATGCTTATTTACAATTACAAGAAGGTGTCAAATACCCAGCTACCTTCCTAACAGTTGGTATGAATGATCCTAGAGTACCTGCTTGGCAGCCTGGTAAATTTGCAGCCAAGTTACAAGCTTATAATGCCTCTAATAAACCAAGTGTTTTTTCAGTAGATTATGAGTCAGGACATGGCCATGGAAATATAGAATCACAAATTCTCAAAAGGTTTGCGAATATGTTCTCCTTTGCTTTTTGGCAATTAAATCATCCGATCACCTAATAACCCATTTATTTGGTAGAGATGTTGCTTGCAACGTCTCTACTCAATCCTTCCATCACTTCTGTGCTAACTAAAGAAACAGTTGCAAAACTAAATTAATAGTTGTATTTTAGTAATTACACTAAAAAAATACTCGCAATGAAGTTATTAACTCCATTAGAATTAAAAGTAATGAATATTTTATGGGGGCTAAAAAAAGCCTTTGTAAAAGAAATTCTTGAACGTTGGCCAGATGAGCCAAAACCAGCCTATAATACTATTTCTACGACTGTACGTATTCTTCAAGAAAAAGAATATGTGAGTTATCAAGCCTTTGGACGAACCCATCAATACTATCCTCTCGTATCAAAGTTTGAGTACCAAAAGCGTTTAGTGACCAATGTGTTGCAAGATGCTTTTTCTGGCTCTGTATCCTCCTTGTTCTCCGCAT
>JAHDHP010000395.1 GCA_020631245.1 Bacteroidota bacterium
TAATCGCTGTAATAATCCTTTCTAATTAGATAAATCACTTTTCCTAAATTGTTACATATCTCTTGAAGTTGTTTTGATATTACAATCAAAACAACTAAGGAATATGCTTTGTCCAAAATAATGAAGACATGAAGTTTTTCAACAAACCAATCAGCTTAAGGTTATTAATCAGCTTTTTATTTCTCGGAATTTACCTAGAAACCCAAGCCTGTCAATGTCTCGATTCATCTCCCTTTGACCCACTAATCAAACAAACTTATTCATATAGTGTAGCAGGCTATCTACACCCACAAGATGATTATGACATTATTCTAGGTGTCAAATTAAAAACAGAATATCATGGAGCCAAAATAAAAGTGATAGATAGTTGGTTTGATAATGATGTTAAAGATACTATTTCAATATGGGGATATAGTGAGTATACACTTCATACCTGTAGAGGAGGGGTTTCACATCTAGGAGATCAAGATACTGTATTGTTCTTTATTTTAAAAAATGATACTAGTCCTTATGATCCATTAGAAAAGGAGGGCGATTATACAATATCTGCTTGTGGCGAACATTATTTGAGATACTCTAATGGTGAAATTACAGGTATTATCTATTCAGAAAGTCCCCCAAATATAAATGTTGAAAACTACGAGGAATATAAGGCTCGATTACGTTCAGAGGTTGACCTCATTCTTTCTGATGAACATAAAGAATCCATATCAACGACCCACCTATATCCCAATCCTGCTTCCTCTTTTTTACATATTCAACAACTCGGTATTCATAAAGAAATACAACAAGAAATTGTCCTTTATGATCCTTTGGGACGACGGTATATGGTGGATGTGATAGGAATGAAAGAGGATGAGTTGCGGGTGGATGTGAGTGGTTTGTCGCAGGGGATGTATTTTGTGCGTGTAGGAGAGCAGAAGTATCTGTTTTTGAGGGAGTAGAGACAAGGTACACCCTAGAGTAGAGACAAGGCACACCCTAGAGTAGAGACAAGGCATGCCTTGTCTGTACGCGAAAAATTTAGATCTTAGGTTTTAAAAAAACAAAAAGTGCCAAAAATAACATTAGTTATATTTTCATTTATTTTATTTGGTTTGCTTGGATGCACTGCATCTAAAGTAAAAAAGCAAGCAAAGATAGATTCGGAAAGATTAACTTGTACGGATCAAAGTGAGTCTACAGTAAAAATGGTTACTAGGAGTGAATGTATAATTTTATTGATTTGCCCTTCAGCTAGAAGCTGAAAATTGTCGTAGTGACCACCAGCGAAGACGCTGGCGGTAGCTCCGTCGGACGTTAATCGTCAATCGTTCAATCGTCTTTTGCGTGAGGGATAGTAGTGGTAGCTTGGTGAAGTAGACGCCTTGTGAGGCTTGCTGAAGGGTGGCTGAACGACGGAGTGAAGACGCACTGAAGCAATAGCCGAACTGGTGACTACAAGACAACTACAAACGGATAGCCCGACCTGTTTTTACAAATCGACTTGGCAGGTTTTGAATAAGAGCCAGACAAGTAAGACTAGGTACTGCTCTAAACCTGATAAGTCTTGATTTGTAAAAACAGGGCACGCCCAGAAAATGAGGAATTAGAGGATGCTACTTTTTTTAAACATGTCAGATTTAAGGCATACAGTTAATGTCATTGAAATAAGAAAATAGTACTTTATTGAAACATATCAGATTTAAGGCAGTTCCTAGCTTTCATGATAGCCCTTTCTCAAAATCTGCCATGTTGAGAATTTTCTTCTCCTTATTGTTCTTCTAATAAAATAACGAGATCATCGGCTTCGACCATCGTGCCTTCTGTGAGTTCGAGATGGGCAATTTTAGCGGCTTGAGTGGCAGTGATGGTGGTTTCCATTTTCATGGCTTCGATGACAAAAAGAGGCGTATTAGCTTCCACCTTCTCTCCTACTTTTACAAAGATTTTAGACAACAATCCTTGTAAAGGTGCACCAACTTCCCATTCATTATTTTCGGATACTTTGCGGTGTATAATTTGTTCGACTTTGATACGTCGATCTTGTACGCGCACGGTTCGTTCTTGCCCATTGAGGTTAAAGTGAACGTTGCGGAAACCATCTTCATCGGGATCTTCGATAAAAATGAGGCGGATAAGGAGGGTTTTTCCTGCATCAATTTCTACAATAATTTCTTCGCCTGCCTTTAAGCCATAGAAAAAAGGCAAAGTAGGGACATGGATAATATCGCCGTATACTTGACGGTGATTGTGAAAACGATCATAGACTTTGGGGTATAGTTTGTAAGATAGAAACTCCAGAAAGTTAGTAGATTGTGTACCATAGTGTTTCTGAAAATCAGCAAATTCGGCATCAAAATCAATGGGTTTTAGCGAACTATTTGCCCGTTTTTTTAAGGGTTTCTCACCTTTTAAGACGAGCTTTTGTAGTTTTTTGGGAAATCCTTGATAGGGTTGCCCTAATGCTCCGCGCATAAAGTTTTTAGTAGAATCGGGAAAGTCGATTTCATTTCCATTATTGATGATGTCTTCTTTGCTATAACCATTGGAAACCATATAAAGAGCCAGATCACCTACCACCTTCGAAGAGGGCGTCACTTTGACGATATGTTCAAATAAATCATTAACATCGGCATAAGCTTTTTTGATCGCTTCCATTTGATCGCCTAGTCCTAGTGAATTGGCTTGTGGGCGAAGATTGGAATACTGCCCGCCTGGAATTTCGTGTTGGTAGACTTCGGAAGTACCACTTTTGAGACCTGACTCGAAGGGATAATAATATTCTCGAATGACCTCCCAATAATTGGAGTGGGCATTGAGGCTTTCCATATCTACTTTTGGCGCGCGATCAGTTCCTTTGATGATTTCTAGGAGTGTATTATAATTGGGTTGGGAGGTTAGTCCTGACATAGATCCTAATGCCACATCTACAACATCTACACCTGCTTCGATGGCTTTGAGATAGGTAGCCAATTGAGCCGAAGAGGTATCGTGTGTGTGTAGGTGAATGGGTAAATCAATGGATTTTTTGAGTGCGGTGATTAGTTCTACTGCTGCATAAGGCTTGAGTAATCCTGCCATGTCTTTGATGGCAATGATGTGGGCACCTGCATCTTCGAGTTGCTTGGCAAGGTCGATATAATAGCCAAGTGTGTATTTCTTTTCTTTTGGATTAAAGACATCACCTGTATAACACAAGCAAGCTTCAGCAATTCCTTCGGTGCGCTCTCGAACGGTATTGATACTGACGCGCATATTTTCGATCCAATTGAGGGAGTCAAAAATACGAAAGATATCGACGCCTGTTTCCCATGCTTTTTCAATAAACTTTTCGACTAAATTATCGGGGTAAGCCGTATAACCGACGGCATTGGAGCCTCGTAACAGCATTTGAAAAAGAATATTGGGAATGGCTTCTCGGAAAAGGCGTAGTCGCTGCCAGGGACACTCATTCAAAAAACGCATCGCTACATCAAATGTGGCTCCTCCCCACACTTCCATGGAGAAGGTATCGGGGTGATTTTTGCTGTATGCTTCGGCTACTTGGAGCATATCACGCGTGCGAAAACGGGTAGCTAATAAGGATTGATGGGCATCTCGAAAAGTAGTATCGGTAAATTGAATGGTCTTTTGCTCTTTGAGCCATTGGGCTAGTTTTTCGGGGCCGTGTTTGGTCAGGTAATCTTTGCTTCCCTTTTGAGCTGCTACAAGGCGGTCATATTTTGGAATAATAGGTGTTCGAAAGGTGCGATCTTTGTCTACAAATCGCACATCTGGATTTCCATTGACGGTTGTATTGGCGAGATAGCGTAGTATGCGTGTTGCTCGATCCCGTTTGTGTCTTGCTTTGAGTAAATCGGGATGCTCGGCAATGAATCCAACAGTGGCTTTTCCGCGATAAAAAGTGGGGTGATTGATGACATTTTCGAGGAAGGTAATATTGGTTTTCAGTCCTCGAACCCGAAACTCGATTAAGGCGCGATGTAGACGGGCACAAGCTCCTTTGAGGGTACGACCAGAGGCGGTTACTTTTACCAGCATCGAGTCGAAAAAGGGCGAGATAGTTGCTCCTGAATAGGCACTTCCTTCATCGAGTCGAATATTAAAACCAGTGGCATTTCGATAGG
>JAHDHP010000027.1 GCA_020631245.1 Bacteroidota bacterium
TGTTGTTAATGGCTTTGTTATTTATGGTCTACAGCTATATGCTGCAACCTCCCCCTGAACAAGTAAATTCCGATCCAACAAGCACTTCTCAAACCAGTACGAATGCTAGTACTCCTAGCACCAACCCTGATGGAAGTCCTGTTGCGGCAACTAATGAAGCCACTACCAATAATCAGGTGCCTGGCTTATTTCAGCAAGATGGCGTAACAGAAGAATTTGTTGATATTGAGAACGATAAGGTAAAAATTACCCTTTCCTCGAAAGGAGGACGTGTCTATAAAGTATTGGTAAAAGACTATCTCACCTTCGATAAACGTCCGCTTATTTTGATGGATGGGGACGACAATCGATTTAATTACGAGTTTTTCCTCAATAATTATGCGGTTTCTACCCAAGATTATGTGTTTAAGGTAGAAAACAAAACACCCAATTCGGTTACGTTCCGCTTGTATAAAGATGACCAGAGTTATATAGAGCAGGTGTACAATCTAAAAGATGCTGATTATCGCATGGATTATGATTTTAACCTCGTAGGCTTCCAAACAGGTATTTTGGATGAAAGCACTATTTCTTTGGATTGGAAGACGGATTTGATTAAACAAGAAAAATCCATTAAATCGGAGCAGTATACAACTGGTGTTTATTATAAAGAAACAGACACTAAGCCGAGCTACCTTTCTGAAACAGCTGATGATGAGGAGGAAGTAGAACGCTTAGACTGGGTGGCTTTTAAACAACAGTTTTTCAACTCTACCTTGATTGCTAAGAATAATTTTAAACGAGGAGACTTAGCTATTCGCCAACCCAATAACCCTGCTGACACCACTTTGGAAAAGGCAAGTGCCAAGCTGTTGTTTGTATATGAGCGTTCTGGAAATTTTGAATTTCCAATGCAATTTTACTTTGGCCCCAACCACTACTCTACCCTTAAAAGCTATGATAATGGGATGGCGAAGATGGTACCACTAGGCTGGGGAATTTTTGGCTGGGTGAATAAATGGATGATTATTCCACTGTTTAATTTATTTAGCAACTTCATTGGCAACTATGGGATTATCATTCTACTAATTACCCTCATCATCAAATTGATGTTGTTTCCATTGACACGTAAGTCTTATGTGTCGTTTGCTAAGATGAATGTACTGAAACCTGAAATTGAGGCCTTGAAGGAAAAATATGGAAAAGACCCACAACGATTACAAAGTGAGCAAATGAAACTGTATGGAAGTGCTGGAGTAAATCCACTAGGTGGTTGTTTACCTTACCTGTTCCAAATGCCAATCTTATTTGCGATGTATCGCTTTTTCCCAGCTTCGATTGAGCTACGCCAACAGCCATTTTTGTGGGCGGATGACCTCTCTACTTATGATTCAATTCTCGAACTTCCTTTCAATATTCCGCTATATGGGGATCATGTAAGTCTATTTTGTTTACTTTCTGCGGCTAGTAGTTTAATCTATATGCGAATGAACCAGTCTATGACTCCGCAGACAGGAAACAATGAGTTAGCAAAACAGATGCAAGTGATTCAATATTTCATGCCTGTGATGCTGTTATTTATCTTTAATAGTTTCTCTGCAGGTTTGACGTTTTACTTCTTTTTATCGAATGTAATTAGCTTTACACAACAATATGTCATTAAAAAATTCTTTATTAATGAAGATAAGATTCGTCAAGAGCTGTTGAATAACCAAAAGAAGCCGAAAAAACAATCGAAGTTTCAAGCTAGAATTGAGAAAATGATGCGTGAGCAACAAGAACTGCAACGCCAACGTGAACAAGGAGGAGGAAAAGGATCAATGAATGGAGCATCTGACAATTCGACGCGTGGTAGCAATTTTACACCAAAAAAGAAGAAGAAGTCGAGGAGGAAATAGAAAATGTGCGATGTGCGATGTGCGATGTGCGATGTGCGATGTGCGATGTGCGAAAAATTTAAAAGGTAAGGTTGATTTTTCCTTTTGTCCAAATAATTTTTCCAAAATTACTTAAAAATCTTCGCACATCGTACCTCGTGCGATGTTTTTGCGTGAGGGATAGTAGTGGTAGCTTGCCGTAGAGACGTTGCACGCAACGTCTGTACAGAAAGGTAGTGAGGCTTTTGCTGGCAGGGCTGACGAAGGAAGACACTGCCAGTAAATATAGCCGAACAGCTTTTCTGCAAGGCAACTACAAACGGATAGCCCGACCCCATTTCTCCATAGCAAGGGGTTTAAACCCCTTGCTATGGAGAAATGGGGGCACGCCCAAAAAAATAAAAGGAGGCAAATTTAGGCAAAGTTATTTTTTTTGCTTATATTGCAGTCTTAGATGTGACTATCACATCAATTATAAACACAACTTACCTTTATTGTAGATTTTTTCTAATCTATCTATTTACCCATATTTTAGGCCCATAAATATTTTTTGGCTATAAAAAAGCTTGTTGTATGCATTCTGACAGGATGTATACCTATAAAAACACGATCTTTCATTATCTTTGAATATAAGTTTTTTTGTAGCTTTGTTTACCTGTTTTGTATCCCAAACACTGATTATAAATTTATTGACTGCATGTTTATATAAACAGTGCCAATAATAATGTTGTATTAGGTTCTCATCCTCTTTTGCATTGTTGTTGTTTCAACTGATGTTTATTTTAGATATGCATATACACATTACAATAAAAGTGTATCTGAAATGGCTGTTTTTATTAACAAAATACTGAGCAGTGTGTTATCTCTTGTAAATTTATTTTTTTGAATTACAATAAAACCTATTTTCACTAACCTTCTAAAAAAAATCATTTTATGAAAAAGTATTTACTTTTGATGCTAATGGTTGTAGTTGGTACTAGTTTGTATGCACAACAAACTAGACAACTTAAAGATCAGGCACAAAACCAAACTACTTCTAAAACATTAACGCAGCTTCCTAAAAAAGCAAATAATGGTACTGAAGTGGCAACTCGGCCTTACAAGCCAACTCCTTTTACTGCTAAAGCTGCTGGTGTAGTAGTAGGAGAATCGAAGTATGATCTCCAAACAAACAGTTCTTGTCAAAGACGTGTAATACAAGATGCTGATGGTACTTCTCACGTAATTTGGACAATGGCTCGTAAAGCAGATTTCTCTGATCGTGGTACGGGTTATAATACTGTTGCAGCAGATGGTACAGTAGGACCTATTCCTACACAGCGTTTTGACTTAGACCGTACAGGATGGCCAGATATGTCTATGTTGGACAATGGTCGTCTTATTTCTATGGCTCACTTTGCGGGTCCTTCTGATCCAAATAATGAAGGGCTTCAGTTTTCTTTCAGAGATCCAGGAGATGATTCTTGGACAACAACAAAAGTAGGACATGGATTGAGTTCTAACACATGGGTACGTACTGCTGCCGCTGGCAATAACGTATATGCTATTTGTTCACAATTTGGTGAGCAAGCTTGTGATATCTCTGGTGGTTTACAGTTTTTCCGTTCTTCTGACGGAGGTGACTCTTGGGATTTACAAGGAGTTTGTGTTGATTTTATGGATGAAGAAAATATGCCTGACTTAGGTGGTGATATTTATGCAATTGATGCGCGTGGCGATAAGGTTGCTTTTGTAACTGGTAATTTCCAAGCGGCATTATTTATGTCTGAAGATCGTGGAGAAACTTGGACATTAACACGTTTAAATGATTTAGAAGATCCTTTCTTTGCTGGTGCAGAAGGGCAAACAATTGAGCGTCCTACTGTTGTTTCTGATGGATCTTACAGTTTAGTAATTGACAATAATGATGTCGTACACGTTTGGTATGGTCGTGACGTAATTGTTGATGATAGTGTTGACGAAGGATGGAGCTGGTTCCCAGGTAATAATGCAATCATGTATTGGAATAGTTCTTGGGATGCAGGCACACAACCTAAAGCATTGGGTAAAACAGTACGTCAAGATGCTGATGGTGATAGCATTTTTGAGTTTGATAGTGATGTTTATAATCCAAGAGCTTACTTCAGTAACTTAGTATCTATGCCGAGTGGTGGTGTTGATGAAAGTGGAAATTTATTTTTAGCTTTCCGTTCATTAGTGGAAGGTGAATTAGATGCAAATGAAGAATACTTGAGTGAAGTAATGATGATTAAATCTACAGATGGTGGTGCTAGTTGGGAAGGTCCTATTAATGTATCTAATAGCCCTGAAACAGAAGATGTATTCCCTTCTATTCCTGCAAGAATTAAAGGAGATAAAATTCCTGTTGTGTTCTTATCTGATAACTTAGCTAGTACTAACTTACAGGGTGCTGATTTAAATTTTGACCACGATGTAGTTGACAACAATATCATGTACGTAGAAGTTAGTGCTGATGAGGTTGTTGATCCAGCAGAACCAAATGTTACAATTCCAGACATTACAATTACTGCTGCATTTAATGCTATTGAAGGATGTCCTTACAATGATCCAGGTGTAACTGTACTTGATTATCCTGATGGTGAATTAGAGCCAATCGTAGGTGGAGATTTATTTGATAACCTTGATAATCCAGGTGGTTGTTATGATTTAATTATTTCTGCTGAAGATAGCGATGGTAATATTTCTAATGTATCTTTTGTGGATGATTTTGGTTCTTGTATTGACGTTTTTGAAGATACACAAGATCCATTCATTTTCTTGAAGCCTTATGAAATCTTAGATACAGACTCTGGTTCTTTTATTGTATTTGATGAAGCTTTTGCTGATATTGATATACTTGTAGGATCAGAATGGACTCGAATTGGTGCAGATATTTTTGATGATGCAGGTCCATTTGGATGTGTACCTGACTTAACACCAATTGATAATGTAGATCCTAATACACCTGGTACTTATGAAGTATGTTATGAAGGTGTTGATAATACAGGTAAACTTGCTGAGACAGTTTGTCGTACTGTAAATGTTATTTCTGCTGATGTTGATGCTCCAGTAATTACATTATATGATCAAGAAGGTAATGAAGTAGCTAGTGGTGATACCTTATTTATGGAAGCTTCTCAAGAACTTTGGATTGATCCAGGATACTTTGCTTTTGACCGTGTAGATCTTGACTTAACAGACGCTGTTGAAATTTCAGGTGATGAAGTAAACTTACAAGCTTTCGGTACTTACAATATTGAGTATAATGTTTCTGATGCTGCTGGAAATGCTACAACTGCTAGTCGTGTAATTGTTATTGCTGATAATAAAGCTCCTGTTCTTACTATTCCTGGTAGTGCTGTTGATGCATGGTTATGTTCTACAGCATTTTCATTCCCTAATGCAACTGCTATTGATGAGGTAGATGGTGACTTAACAGACCAAATGGAAATTCTAATTGAACTTGAGTGTGATGGTGTTCGTTGCCAAGTGACAGAAGTTCCAGCTAATGTTCAAGGTACTTTATTCTTAACGTATTCTTCTACTGATGCTAGTGGTAATGTTGCTAGTGGTGTAAAAGAATATCGTTTATATGACACAAGTGGAGGATGTCCTCAATGGTGTGATAGCGATGAAGCTGCTGCTTGTTTATCATCAATAGGTATTGCTGATGACTTATTAGATAGCCAAATTAAATTGTATCCTAACCCAACTACTGGTATAGTATCTGTTGATTTTGCTGATATTTCTGGTAATGTAACAGTTGATGTTTATGATGCTGCTGGAAAGCGTGTTGCTAATGAAGTAGCTTATAGCCCACGTTCTATCCAATTAGATATTACTGAAAACCCAGTAGGTATTTACATGGTTAAAGTAACTACTGATGAAGGTACTGCTATGAGAAAAGTAGTATTAGACAAATAAAACATACCGTTGTACATAAATAACTAAATAATTTATGTATATTAGAACCTCCTTCCTATCCTTTAGGAAGGAGGTTTTTTTTTGCACTTCCCACACAGCTTACCTACAACCCACTTTCTTTCTTACCTAAGTAGTCTTTTTTATGAGCAAATACATATTATTTTTACCAATGTATTGCATTGGTTTGGGTACCTATTCTACCATCATTATTTTACCACACAAATATCTATCCTTGAAAAATTCATCCAAAACCTTATTCCTATTATCAATTATTGTCTGCCATTTATCATTCAACTTCCCATTTAATGATTTATACTCTGATAGTTCGACACCGATTAGTACTTCTATGTTTCCTACCATTACTTTATACGACTTCGATGGTAAAATAATGGCAAATAACGATACCCTCATTGTAGAAGCTTCTTGGAAAGATTGGGAAGATCCTGGTTATAAAGCAGTAGATGGCACCACTGATCTTACTGAACAAGTAATCATAAGTGGAGATAGTGTAATTTTTGATCAATTGGGTATTTATAAAATTATTTATACTGTTAGTGCTAGTAATGGACTAACAACAAAAGCCACCCGTTATATTCAACTTATAGATACCACTCCTCCATTTATATATCTTGGTGACGATCTAGATGCATTTCCTTGTCATTTAACTTTTGATCGATATCATGTTGGTGTAACTGATATTGTTGACAAAGACTTAACGAATCAAATAGAAATAACTTTTGCAATAGCGTGTGAAGTAGAAGGTGAACAGCTATTTTTTTCTGTAGATAGTATTCCTAAGTGTGTTACAGGTAGTTTGTATATTAATTTTCGCGTATTTGATTCTAGTGGTAATGTAGCTCAAAAGAATAAGTACTACAGATTATATGATACCGATAGTAGTTGTCTAGATTGGTGTACTTATTTTGATCAAAACATAGACAATTTTTGTCAAGTAACAGGAATAGAAACCCAGCAGTTACAAACTAGTGTTATTATTGCGCCTAATCCTTCAACGGGTCTACTACGGCTCACAATACCCACTAATATAGAGACCTATCATCTCCACCTTTATGACATAACAGGCAAACTCGTTTATGCTAATTCCTCTATTAATCAATCTAGTATATCTATTGACCTTACGAATCAATCGGCAGGTATATACCTATTTGATATAACAACGAGTAAAGGGGCTATTGTTAAGAAAGTCGTTTTAGAAAAGTAATTTAAGTAACGGATAAAGAATAACTTCCGCATTTTGTGTGTGATATTTAGTCATAGATGAGGAGCTTATTTTTTAACCGTTACTAAATTAAAAAAAAACTGCCTTATGAAACTAAACTACTACTTCATCTGTTAGACCCTTGAAAAACCAAACATCATTATCAATTTTTTAAACACGCATTTTATGTTTATTTATTTCACACTTATTGTATTTTAAGAAAAACATGATCAACTATAATTATAACAATATCGTCACTTCCAATGACGCAAGAATGCTATGCCTGCGCGGTAGGATTCTACGTTTTCTGCATCCTTATTGATGCATAAAACGCATATTGTTTTTTTTTTAAAATAGAGAAGTCCGCAGGTTGATCATCAAATCTGCGGGCTTTTTTTTTGCTATATATTTAGGAATGAGGATTTAATAACTTTACATCATTCCTTATCTCCAATCACGAACCACTCAAAAACAGGATTGTATGCAGAATTTATACAAACTTTATCAAATCCTACACAAATGGAGGACGCCTTACTTAATAGCGGCATTACTCCTTATCCTTTCTACTATGGTGAGGATGTTAGAACCAAAAATTTTACAAGTTGCCATTGATGGGGTCATTACTTATTACCAATCAGATGGCACCGAACAACCCACTGCCAATGATGGCATCGCCACTTGGATTTACAGTATCTTACCAGACATCACAAGCAATAATATTGCGTGGGTACTTATTTGTCTCGCTCTATTATACATCGTTATTGCTGCCATCAGAGGTGCGTCTATGTTTGGCTCTAGTGCCATTAACGCCAATAGTACAGAAAAGGCAATTAAACGACTACGTGACAACCTATTTGCCCATCTGCAAAAACTCCCCCTTTCCTTTCATTCAAAAAATACAACAGGAGAAATTATCCAACGATGTACGGGTGATGTAGATACAGTACGTGGTTTTATCAGCAGTCAAATAGTGGATATTGTGCTATTAAGTACGCTCTTTATCTCTGCCTTTACCATGATGGCAATTGTCCACTTGACCTATGCCCTTATTGCTGTTTGCCTAATTCCTTTCATTGCTATTACTGCCTTTCTATTTTTTCGAAATGAACAAAAGGTATGGAAAGCACATGAAGCAGAACAAGATAAACTAACTTCTATCACTGAAGAAAATCTAGCGGGTATTCGTGTGGTAAAAGCCTATGCGAAGGAAGATTTTGAGATCGACAAATTTGATCGACAAAACAAACAAACTTTAGAAGTAGGAATTCAACATGTAATGCTGCATGCTTGGTTTTGGACCCTGTCTGATATATTGGTATGGGTACAGTTTTCATTATCTGTTTTTGCAGGTGGCTATTTTACTTTGACCCAACAAATAACCGTTGGCGAGTTGATTAGCTTTTATACCTATGCTTTTGTAGTGACAATGCCTATGCGACGATTAGCACAAGTCATTGCTAAAATGGGGCAGGCAATGGTGGCTGTTGACCGACTCTCCTCTATTTTGGATGAAAAAATAGAGAGCTATGAAGGAGAGGGACTAGATAATATGAATACTACTTTACAAGGAAAAATAGAATTCCAACATGTTTCCTTCCGCTATAAAGAAGATCAAGAATACATTTTGAAAGATATTTCTTTTGTAGTAGAACCTGGTGAAACAATGGCCATGGTAGGACCAACAGGAAGTGGAAAGTCAACCATTATTGCACTATTAAGCCGCTTTTATGATGCCACAGAAGGACAGATATTGATTGATGATAAACCCATCGAAACTTATGCACGCCCCTACCTTCGTAAGTACTTAGGTGTGGTACTCCAAAAAGCATTTTTGTTTTCGACGACTATCAAAAACAATATTGCCTATACCCAACAAGATGCGGGTGAGGAGGCAGTGATTAAAGCAGCTACCGCTGCTCATATTCATCAAATCATAGACATTTTCCCAAAAGGATATGATACGATTGTTGGAGAAAAAGGAGTTGGACTTTCAGGTGGGCAACAACAACGGGTTGCACTCGCCCGTACCCTCCTCGAAAATCCTGCTATTCTTGTACTAGATGATACCACCTCGGCAGTAGATACCGAAACAGAGGAGCATATTCAACTGGCTTTGAAAGCTTATATGCGCGACAAAACGACTATCATCATTGCACATCGAATCACGGCTGTTAAACATGCAGACAAAATTATCGTACTTGATAAAGGAGAAGTAGTAGATATAGGAACACATGATGAATTAAAGGAACAGGCTGGTTTTTATCAGGACATTTATGAGGTACAGGCAGCAGATGTATAATACGTCGCTCCTCGCACTTCGTACTTCACACATTCAAAACACTTAAAACCAATATAATCCATGTCGCAATTACAGGAACAACAGTTTAAGGATCAAGGTAGTATCCTGCCTTTTTTAAGGCGAACCTTCTCCTATGCTATGCGTCACCCAAAGTGGTTTGGGACATTTATAGGGGCAGTGATGATCGTTGCTATCACCGATGCACTCTATCCCCTACTCTGGAAATATTTTATAGATTCCCTCATTATGCCAACCATCGAAGCGTCGAAAGCTTCTTGGGCACAAGGCATTCAGCCTGCTATTGACTACACACAAATAGCTTATTTTGTAAGTCTATTTCTCCTCAATAGTTCGGTACAAGTCATTGCCGTTTTCTTTTTCATTCGCTATGCAGGAATGATTGAGGAAACCGTAGTGTACGAACTTCGGAAAGAGATGTTTGCCAAATTACAACAACTCTCTTTTTCGTATTACGATAAATCTGCTGCGGGTTGGTTACTTTCACGGATTACCTCTGATAGTAAAAAAGTAACCCAACTTATTTCGTGGGGATTCTTGGATGTCGTGTGGGCAGTCAATATGATTTTCTTCTGTTTGGCATTTATGTTTTACTACAGTTGGAAACTCACCCTCATCATTATGATTAGTATTCCGATACTCATTGTCGTTGCTGTAAAAATTCGTTTATTAATTTTAAAATACTCACGACAAGCTCGAAAAATAAATAGCGAAATTACAGCGAGTTATAGTGAGCATCTCAATGGGGTACAAGTAAACAAAATCACTGCACAAGAAGAACGAGTAAGTGATGAGTTTAGAGGCTTGAGTAATAATATGCGTAGAGCTTCTTTCCGAGCGGCCTTCCATACAGCGTTGTATATGCCTTTGGTCATTTTCATCGGTTCTTTAGCCGCTGGTTTGATCCTCTATTTTGGAGGTAATATGGCAATTGCTACTACTGGAGGAATAACCGTAGGAACCTTAGCCGCGTTTTTTACCTATGCGACGCAAATCTTCTGGCCAATTCTAGACATTGCGCGCTTTTATGCCCTAGCTCAAGGTTGTTTATCAGCGGGTGAGCGCATCTACTCCTTGATTGATGAAGAACCTGAAATTCAAAATAAAGAAGGGGCGAGTGATTTTAAGGAAATAAAAGGGAATATCGAGTTTCGAGCTATTAATTTTCATTATGTACCCGAAAAGCCTATTCTCCAAAACATAAACCTTCAAATTCAATCGGGACAATCAATAGCCTTAGTTGGTGAAACAGGTGGTGGTAAATCAACTATTACCAATCTTATTGGTCGATTTTATGAGGCGCAAAGTGGGCAATTGCTCATTGATGGAGAGAATATTTATGATAAAACCATCCACAGTTTGCGCAGTCAATTGGGGGTTGTTTTGCAAACTCCACATTTGTTTTCGGGTACGGTTATCGACAATATTCGCTACGGAAATCAGCAGGCTAGTGAAGAGGAGGTGATTACTGCCCTCCAAATGGTAGGTGCTGGTGAATTCGCCGAACGATTGACGGAGGAAGTAGGTGAAAGTGGTGATAAATTGTCGATGGGTGAGAAACAATTAATTTCTTTTGCGAGGGCTATCCTCACTAATCCGCGTATCATCATTATGGATGAAGCGACTTCTTCGATTGATACTTTGACAGAGGCACGTATCCAAAAGGGGATTCAGCAAATTATTGCGGGGCGAACGGCTGTGATTATCGCTCACCGTTTATCTACAATTAAGCATTGTGATCGTATCTTGGTGATTCGTAATGGGCAAATTGTGGAGGATGGAAGTCATCAGGATTTATTAGCTGAAGAGGGTTATTATTATCGCTTGTATACGGGGAAGAAGGAAGTGGTGATTGGGTGATTGGGTGTCGTCATCCAATCATCTGGGGGCACCCACAAGGGATGCCCTTACGCGTGAGGGATAGTAGTGGTAGCTTGGTGAAACAGCCGCTTTTGTGAAGCAATGACTAGCAGGGCTGACAGCGGAAGACACTGCTAGGCATATGCTGAACTAGCGGGTGTGAGCCAACTACAAACGAATAGCCCGACCCCATTTTTGCCCATCGAAACCTGTCAGGTTGGAGGAATTACGTAAATGCATATTGATAGCACTCCCCAAAAACCTGACAGGTTGATGGGCAAAAATGGGGGCACGCCCAGCATATTTGATGACGGCGTGACTGGATGACTGGGTGATTGGGTGATTGAAGGACAAAGTTAAATTTTAAATCGTGACTTGGGAGCTACATCAAAACTAGCAAAATCGCCTTTTAAATATTGGTAATAGGCGGTCATGGCAATCATTCCTGCATTGTCTGTACAGTATTGAAATTGAGGGATATAGACCTTCCAACCGTGCTTTTCTCCTGCCTCCATCAAGGTCTTTCGCAATCCTGAATTGGCAGAAACTCCTCCTGCAATTGCTATGTCGTTAATGTCGTATTGTTTGGCAGCTAAGGTTAGGCGTTTCATTAGGATTTTGATAATGGTATGTTGGACAGAGGCGCAAATATCAGGTAGATTTTTCGTGACAAAGTCGGGATCTTTTTCTTTTTCTTTCCGCAAATTGTAGAGAATCGATGTTTTTAGTCCACTAAAACTAAAATCGAGTGGCTGGTGGGCTTTGGGTTCTGCAAATTTGAAGGCAAGCGGATTTCCTTCTTTGGCTAGTTTATCTATAATAGGCCCACCTGGGTAAGAAAGACTCAACATCTTAGCTGTTTTATCAAAGGCTTCTCCTGCCGCATCATCAATCGTTTCACCTACCACTTCCATGTCTAAATGATCTTTTACCAGTACTATTTGGGTATGTCCTCCTGAAACGGTCAAACACAAAAACGGAAAACTTGGTTTAGGTTCATCAATAAAGTGAGCGAGGACATGGGCTTTCATGTGGTGAACGGTGATAATGGGAATATTAAGGGAGAGTGCCAAGCCTTTCCCGAATGAAACGCCCACTAATAACGAACCTATCAAACCTGGGCCGAGTGTGAAGGCAACGGCACTCAAATCGTGCTTACTCACTCCTGCTTTTTTGAGTGCTTTACTGACTACAGGTACTATATGTTGTTGATGTGCTCGCGAGGCCAGCTCAGGTACAACTCCTCCATAATCACGATGTACCTCTTGATTGGCGGTGATATTACTCAATACTTCTCCATCACGCAAAATTGCTGCGGAAGTGTCATCACAAGAGGATTCAATGGCTAAAATGGTCACAGATTGCTTCATAAATGCAAAAATACGGAATGAGCTTTTTATTTTTTATTATTCCAACAAAAAGCCTATTTTTGTGTTGTTTAGAATAAGTCTAAATAAAGATAAGCCTATTTCTTCATCTCATTTAATAGAATGGAAGCTCGAAATACTGACGAAATCAAACCTTTTGATAGTGGCCTTCCTGCCATTGAAATCCATTTTTCAGATTTTTGTTGTAGCAAAAAGAAAAAGTGTTGTAAGAAGTATAAGCGTGGTAAGGGTAAGCAGTGTAAAAAGTGCCCGAAACGCGACTAATCACTTGCAATTACATTTATAATCGTTTCTTAGATCAATCGTTGTAATCACTTTGGTCTTTGTTTCACAAGCAGCAAATACGATCCGTACTTCCTGATTATCACTGGTCATCCCTTCTACCGCATATGAGCCACAAGGATAATCGGCAGGCTTACTTTTGCGGTGATTTATCTTTCCTTTCTTTAAAATTTCCTTTACTTCTTTTTCCGAAATATGTCGGCAACCCATACGACATCGCGCATGTTTGGTATATTGTAATGCATTTGCTTGCAAGCTACTCATGATATCTCGATCGCTTGCGTCAGCCCCTATACTGTGTGAGTTGGGGGTTTCGAGTCGCGGTCTATGATTATTCGAATTACCTCTTTGATCTCCAAAGAAATAGGCTGCAAGAGCCAAAAGAATAATGCCCAATAATTTTGCTGCATTTTGATTGATATGCTTCATGTTGTCAATTTGTTTTTCTGTTAGATGTAAATAGGTATGTTTTTTGCGTTAAGCAAAGCTTGAAAAAGCGCACAAACAAAGGTTTAAAATTACATTAATTATTAATTCTGTTTATGTACAAACTTCGACTCGGATGCTTATTGTTCAGTCTGTTTTTCACTGTTAGTGTCGCACTAGGGCAAGAAAAGGCAAAAAAAACCAAAAAAGAGGATTTACCACTTAGTTTTTACGAAGATACAGAAGCAGCACTTCGCGACAAAATGGTCGGCGTAGCGCGCAATTTTGTATCTTTTGGGTTGGGAGTCGCGCTTCCTGAAGGCAATTTTGGATCTAGTTTTGATGATCAATTGTCTGGTTATGCGCGCAATGGCTTCCTCATGAGTGTTGATGGAGCCTATGTCTTTCGACGTAATGTTGGTGTTGGAGGTACTTTTTCTACCAGTATTTATGGTATAAAAAAGAAAGATTTAGAGGGGAATTTAATCAGTCAGTTTCCCAATGGTACTACTGGAAGTTTGAGTAGTGGAAAGTGGACGAGTACTGTATTTGCTGTTGGACCTTATTTAGCTCTCCCAGAAAACAAAGTTACCCTCGATTTACGTGTATTACTCGGAATGATGTTTACTCGTTCTCCTAAAGCGAACTTTGATGGGATGTACGAAGATGTGCCTGCTACTTATACTCGCACAGGTGATTTGGGGGTGAGTCCTACCCTTATTATTGGTTTAGGGGTGAGTTATCCTATTCCTAATTTGCCTGATTTTAGAATGTTTGCTAAAGGAGAGTATATGGGTGGACGTCCTCGATTTAAATTTGAACAGAATACCTTGGCTAAGGGGTATGAGGTAAATAGTAATCTAAATCAGCGTCAATCTACAGGTAATTTTGGCTTATCTATTGGGGTGAAATATGAATTTGGATATGCTAAAGATACTTTTATCGAACAGTATTTAGAGAAATATTAAACACTACCTAAGATGATAACTTACCCAACTATAATGGAGGCCTCTTGTAGTCTCGCTGTTTTCAAATCCTCATAATAAAATGTCGTTTCCAAATTGTTAGTTGCAATTGTTGTAATACTTACTGTTTGGATACGATCTTTTACGTACATTTTCATATTAGTTCGGCTATCTCCTTCCCCTCCAAATATATGAAACCTCCTGATTTCATCTATGGAATATTGTTTATTCCCTCTCAACCATTCACCAAACCAACCTTCTCGTTTTGCGATAACTGCGGGTGGATATAGCATGGTAGAAGACCAAATACGCGCTTGACCAGTTTCCATCCACTCTACATATTTATGTTCTCCATCCCATCGAAATTCTATTATTTCTAGTTGTGGTTTTGCTAGGATAATTAATAAAGTAAACGGTAGAAAGTTATTACATTTGTAATTATTTAGAAAAACATCTACACTAGAGTAAGAAAAGAAATCAAATAAAATTTGCCCTCTGCTATTAGGAGCTTTTTGATTGATATTATAAGGTTCAAATGCTCCATTCATTAGACATAGACTTGTCTTATTGTTTGTAGTCAATATCCAACTACCTCCAGCTTCTTGATCTTGTGGAAATAAAAGTTCACTATCTCCAACTTGCCGTTTTTTTGGAAAAATAGCACTTTTTCTAAATGGACTTTCATCTCTATTAGACGTTAGTATATAATTATGATTGTCTAATGGCAAATAAGATACGGTGCACATAGGCACTATGTATTTAGTTTATTGGAAAAAAGGAACACGAAATAGCAGTAAAAAGGTTTTGTTAATTACAACATAGTACTATTGATTTTGTTTTGAAATTGATTAAATAACAGTTTTCAATTTATCGTACATGCGTATAATAGCAATTATTCCTGCTCGGTATGCGTCTAGTCGTTTGCCTGGGAAACCCCTAGTAAATATAGGAGGACAAACGATGATTGAAAGAGTATATCGTCAAGTTATTCAAGTAGCATCCATTGAGGAAGTGTGGGTAGCGACAGATGATAAGCGCATAGTAGAAGAGGTGGAATCATTTGGAGGTAAAGTGGTGATGACTTCCCCTACCCATCCTTCTGGTACTGATCGTTGTTA
Organism: Bacteroidota bacterium; assembly: GCA_020631245.1. Classification (GTDB taxonomy): domain Bacteria; phylum Bacteroidota; class Bacteroidia; order Chitinophagales; family UBA2359; genus JAHDHP01. The sequence continues at coordinate 15,356 of JAHDHP010000027.1, forward strand.
TGAAGCTTATCAGCTTATTGGACAGGAAGCGGATGTTGTTTTGAACATTCAAGGGGATGAACCCTTTATAAAAGTAGCCCAATTAGAAGAATTAGTACAGCTATTTCAAAAGCAGGAAGTAGCTATTGGAACCTTGGTAAAACGGATTAATAATACTACTGATTTACACAATCCCAATATTCCTAAAGTATGTTTGGATCAGGAGGGTAAAGCGTTGTATTTTTCTCGTCAAACGATTCCGTATTTAAGACAGCATGAACGTGCTGATTGGCTTAACTATCATATTTTTTACCAGCATATTGGATTATATGGTTTTAGAAGTAAGGTATTGGCAGACTTGGTAAAACTTACTCCCTCTTCTTTAGAACTTGCTGAATCGTTGGAACAATTGCGATGGTTAGAAAATGGATTTTCGATTCATACGACTACTACTATTCATGACAACTTGGCGATTGATACTCCTGAAGATTTGGAAAAGGCTAAACAATATTTAAATAAATAAAAAATCATGAGTAAAGGATCAGGCTCTCAAGACACTAGTTTGGTGACACCCAATATTTGGGGTTGGAAATTCTCTATTTTTTCATTTTTTTTCATTTTAGCGGTCTTATTATTTTTCATTTTTTTTGGAGAAGGACCAGATGCACAGGACACTTCACCTATTCCTATATTTGATGATACCACTCAGGTGATACAAAAAGATAAATAACTATGCAGCTTTCATTTAGTAAATACCAGGGTACTGGCAATGATTTTGTGATGATAGATAATCGTTCGCTTTTACTACCACGTTCACATCCTGAGTTATATGCTTTTTTATGTCATCGGCGTTTTGGAATTGGAGCAGATGGAGTCATTTTGATTCAAGAACATCCTGACCCAATGTATGATTTTGAGATGGTTTATTTTAATAGTGATGGTCGAGAGAGTAGTATGTGTGGTAATGGAGGGCGTTGTATTAGTGCTTTTGCCCATCAAATAGGGATGATTACTGATGAATCGCTTTATTTTTTGGCAATAGATGGACCTCATGCGGCGAAGGTGAAAGACGGTATTGTTTCTTTACAAATGAAAAACGTAGACCTAGTAGAACAACATAAGGGGGATTTTGTACTAGATACTGGCTCTCCGCATTATGTTCAATTGGTCAAAAACTTAGAGGAGGTTGATATTTTTAATGATGGCCGTCACATTCGTCAATCGGCTCCCTTTCAAGAAAAAGGTATTAATGTCAATTTTGTTTGTCCTTCCAATAATACCTTACAAGTAGCTACTTATGAGCGAGGTGTAGAAGCAGAAACCTATTCTTGTGGAACGGGTGTTGTTGCAGCAGCTATTGTGGCAGTTCACACTAGCATATTCGCATCTCAAACAGATATTCCCATTCAAACAAGGGGGGGGAATTTAGCCGTATATTTACAACAGGAAGGAACTAAATATACGGATATTTGGCTTAAAGGATCAGCCCAACACGTCTTTGACGGGCATATTACTGTGTCGGTATAAATTTAATATCTCATTATCCTTCAATAGGTAAGTTACTATGCGCTTCTATAAAAAAGAAATAGGCTCTCCCCTAGAAAGACTGGAGCAAATCGAACCTAATTGCTGGATTAATATCTATCCACCTTTTGACAACGAGTCTCTCCAAAAGCTAAGTGAACAGCTAGATATTCCGTTTGATTTCTTAATTGATTCCTTGGATATTGATGAGCGTTCTCGGTATGAACAGGAGGATGGGGTACAGTTAATTGTGATTAATATTCCAGTTGAAAATAAAGAGCGACAGGATTTTGATGCGGTTTATATTACAATACCTATTGGTATCATTGAAGTAGATAATTATATCATTACGATAAGCAAGTATGAAAATGAGGTAATTGATTATTTTTTAAAACGCAATATTCGTCAATTAAGCACTTCTAACCATAGTAAATTCGTCTTGTATCTGTTTGACCGTACTGTTTACTTTTTTCTACACTATTTGAAGGTCATTAATAACCAGCGTAATCGCTACGAAAAGGAATTATATGACTCTAGTAGAAATGAAGAGTTGTCTAATTTAATGAATTTGCAGAAAAGCCTAGTTTACTTCCTAACTACTTTACGGGACAATAGCATTATGATGCTTCGTATTCAGCGAACTGATTTTCTTAAGATTAGAGACAAAGAAGAGGAGGAAGATATGTTTGAGGATATCATCATTGATATGGAACAGGCACAAGAAATGGCGCAAATCTATACTGAGATTTTAAATGGTACAATGGATGCTTTTGCTTCCATTATCTCCAACAACTTGAATACCATTATGAAAAGGCTCACGCTTATCACCATCATACTGATGGTTCCTACTCTTGTGGCTAGTTTTTATGGTATGAACGTCAACCTCCCCTTTCAAGATCGCCAAGAAGACTTTTTAGCCTTCTTTTTGATCATTTTGGTGTCTGGTATATTATCCATTGCCTTGATGATTGTCTTTTTCAGAAAACGGTTATTTTAATTTCTTCAAACGGTTTTTTGCTTGATCCGATCCATTACGTGCTGCTTGTTGATAACACTCTTTCGCTTTGGAATTATCGTTGGCAACTTGCTCAAAATGCTTCCCTAAACGGAATAATACTCTTTTATCTGCCTTCGCAAACTGATCATTTGTTTTGAGTTTCACATAACACGGATAACTAAAACCATCCGACTTACAGAACTTCTCGATGTCTCTTAATGATTCCTTTGGACGTTCTGGTTTCTTAGGCTTAGCTGTTACAGGAACCGAAGTTGGCTTTACAGGAACAGGTTCTTCTGTTTTTGCTTTTGCGGCGGCTGCAGCGGCTGCGGCTTCTTTAGCGGCCAATGCTGCTTTTTTCTTCTCTTGTAACTTTTGCTTGGCTCTTCTAATCTTTTTATCCAAACTCTTTTTATCTGTCGTATGCACCAATGCTGACTCATACTGAGAAATAGCTCGTTCAAAATCTCCTGCTGCCAATGCCTGATCACCTGCTTTTACATACTTATCCAACTCCATTGTTGTTTCAATCTTAGCATTACATTCCTCTATTCGTTGGCTAGGGTATTGATCTGCTGACTCAAAAGAAAGCGCATTCCAGTAAAGCTGTTTAGCTTTGTGGTAATCTCCTTTTTTGAAAGCGGCGTCTGCATTTGCAACAATATCTTTATAATTAGAATCATCATCTAATTTTTTCTTTGTCTTTCTCATTTTATTTTCCGCCGAGCGGTTGCGATCCAATTCATACGCTTGCTCATAAAAGCGTAAGGCAGCTTTATAATCTCCTTTCTTATAAGAAGCATCCCCCTGCCCTATTAAGTTGGCAGCCTTCGTCGAATTATCGGAACTGGTAGAAGAACTACTAGAAGAAGAAATGGTAGCACTTGGTCTACTAATCGTTGTACTAGGCGTACTTGTAACAGTACTTGGGGAAATGGAGGTTCTCGGTGTACTTGGCGTAGGTGTAGTGGTAGTAGTTGTACTTGGCGCATTTCGTTTTATAGTAGTTGAACTAATGCCATAACTAGGATTCGTACTCGTACTTGTAGAAGGGTTCGTTCTTAACTCTGGGCGATAATTATTATAAGTAGGCTCGCTATTAGGGCGGTTATTCTCTACTATTGCAGGGCGTTCTTCTCTCGTCATCTCATTCGCAAACCGATCTTCAGGTTGTTCGGGTACTGTCTCCTCTGCTTCCTGTAATGCTGCCGCTGCTTCTGCTTCTGCCGCTGCAGCTTCTAATTCCATTGCTGCGATAAAGATACTATCAGCTTCCAATCGAGCAACACAGGTATCAATTTTGGTAAGAATAGCAGAATCTGATCGTGCTAATACTAATGCTTCTAGTAACAAATCTTTAGCAGATTTAAAATCTTCAATCAACATCAAACTATCTGCCTCTGTTACTAGTGTTTCTTTCTCCACTACAATCTGTTCTTGTAGATTAAAAATCTTTTGTTGCACCTCTACATTATTCGGATTGATATCCAATACCTCATTATATTTAGCTATAGCCTTTAATAAATCGCCATTGCTTAGAAAATCATTTCCTTGTTGTAACGCATATCGTTCTTTTGACAAAGCCAAAAACCGATTGGCTTTATTCATAGACGCAGTATCTTCTATTTCATAAACGATTGCTTTTTCCAATTCTGCAATCGCATTCTCATAGTTTCCCTCCTCCAAAAAGACGGTTCCACTTTCGTAATGTTGTTTAAACAATTCTTCGGGATTGGTCATTGCATAGTTATAAGCAAATATAACTGCCGCTCCCAACAGAATACCCAATGCTAAAAGTAGTGGTAGTTTACTAGTAAGTCCTGCTCTTTCTTTTGCACTCTTACCCCAAAGTGGCTTATTGGCTTCTCCTTTTTCCTTTTTAACCTTCGACTTTTTTGCCCCTTTAGGTTTTCCAATGTCTGGGCCTTTTATTGCACTTGCTCCAGCACCTGTTTTCTTTTTTGCAGGTAAGGGATTAGCAGGTTGCCCATCTACTTGAACAAGAAACATCGCACAGTTTCTTTGCCCTACCTCTTTACAAAGATCCTTTACTTTTCCTACAATTGCTTGGTTCGTATCATCGGTATAATCACTCTGCGAAAAAAGATACTTTAGATTTCTATCTGTTAAGGTTTCTAGTACCCCTTGTGAGCAAAGCAAGAAATAATCTCCTGGTTCTACCTCCTCAATCACATGGGTACTTGCCCAAGCAGGTTCAGAAGCAGCAATGGTTTTAGGAAGCAATACATACTTCCCATTTTGCCACGTACTACTCACGTGATCCTCTGTTTTATACAGGATCTGATTTTTGCGAATATGATACAAGCGGCAATCTCCAACCCAAGCAGCTGTCACCGTATTATCCTCATTAAAATGCAATAAACCCATTGTACTTTTCATCCCATACGTAGCAGGATTATGTTGTAAATGTTTATTGATACGACGCTCGGCATAGCGAAGAGCCTCGTTAATATATAACTGCCCCACCGATTTCGTACCAATAGGATTTACTTTTTGAAAATATTCTTGAAAAGCATTCGCAATAATACCAGATGCCACATCTCCTTTTTCGATTCCTCCTATTCCTTCACACAAAATAAAAAGACGCTGATTAGCAGTAAGTTCCTCTGCAGTCGGATAAAGAGTCGTTTGAAGCGGTGTAGCCAAACCTGCCTCTCTAAGGCTATATGGGGTCTTGAGGGATATATTCATAGTTTATAAGGAATCGAATGATTTGATTTGTTTCAAAATAAAAAAGCCTGTCACTTCAATTGAAGTAACAGGCTCTGAAAGCTGTGATTCCGCTGGGGCTCGAACCCAGGACCCTCTCCTTAAAAGGGAGATGCTCTACCAACTGAGCTACAGAATCATCGAATAAAAAGAGATAATTTACATCCTAAATAACCCCTTCGTAAAAATTGCGATGCAAATATAGAACTACAATTTTTAAAAACATAATAAACACAGCGTTAAAATGTTTTTTTTTCTCAAAAAGTTATTTTTTACTGATAATAGGTTGTAATAGCACTCATTTTTTCGGTTATAATAACCCAATATTAAAAAAATAAATTCCATTTACAACATTATTCTACCTAAAACAAAATGAAATAAGAAAAATCATTTATTAGGTTTTTATCTCTTTCAGAGGCTGTCTTTATTTTACAATTAGGCTTAGAAAAAGCATCTTTTTAGTCCTAATTATGTCTTTTTATCGGCACGTAGTTCCACTATGCACCTCAAAAAAGCCTTCATTAGGACTAAAAATCTAGTTTTTTCAGCTCAAATTCTAAAATCAAGACAGCCTCTCAGAACTCTGATACTAATTTACTTATTTTATCATTACACCATCAGCCAAAAAAGTGACAGCAATTTCTGGTTCGGTGATTTTATCTATCTCCTCTTGAGGCAATCCCTCATCTTCCGCATAGTGTTTCAAATCTGCAATAGAAGTGGTATCCATTTTAGCCACTCCATCAATTACGACAGTTGAACCTTCTAAATCAAAGGGCATAAAAAAACCATAATCTTTAAAACGTACTCGCATATCTTGTCCTTCTGGCCCTTTGAGGGTCATCCAACAACCTTTTACCTGACAAACTCCTGTTACCTCTCCTTCTACCTTTGTTGCCCACTCTCCTTTTTTGTTATCATACATCTCCTTATACAAAACACTCATAGACTGTGCGCCTTTTTCATCTATTTTCTCCCCAAAAAACTTTTCACCATCTCCTTGTGTATTTTGTGTATTGGAACAAGCCACCGCAAAACACAAAACAACACTCCAAATAAATGTGTTTAAGATTAACTTTTTCATAGATTTATCAAATTAACAACTTTGTTTAAAACAAGAACTCGTAAAACTTTCATTTTGTTTTGGTAGAAACCAAATATAGCAATTTTATAGTACAATACTTTTCGTAGCTTCGTATTTTACTGTAAATTACACCTTCTTTTTTACCCAAAACCATCCATGAGTCAATTAAGTAGAACTTTTCGTTTTTTGCAATACCTATCTAGTGCCAAAACCCAGCACTCTATTCAATCTCCTTTTGTTAGCGAATTAGCTAGTGAAGTTATCTACGATAAGCGACAATACTATGCTTTCGAAGAATTAGCTACCTTACAACGGCTATTAAAAGGCAATAAAAACACCATTCAGGTAAGCGACTATGGGGCAGGTTCCAAAGCCATGCAAGGAAATACAAGACGCATTGGTGATATTGCTAAACACGCAGGCTCCTCTAGCTCTGAAGGTAAACTTCTTTTTCGACTAGTACGCTATTTCAAACCAGCCAATGTACTGGAACTAGGTACCTCGCTAGGCATCGGTACTAGTTACCTTTCCAAAGCACATCATCTTTCACATATTACTACTATCGAAGGATGTCCCCAAACAGCAACCATCGCCCAACAATTTTTTGAACGTCAACAACTACAAAATATAAACCTTCTAGTAGGACGTTTTGAAGAATTACTCACGACTACACTTCCTCAACTTTCTTCTCTTGATTTGGTTATTTTCGATGGTAATCACCAAGAACAAGCCACTATCAATTATTTCGAACAATGTCTTCCCTTCATAAACAATGATACCGTTTTTGTTTTTGATGATATTTATTGGTCGGAAGGCATGGAAAAAGCATGGCAGTATATCCAAAATCATTCGAAAGTAACCGCCACTGTTGATCTCTTTCAACTAGGGCTGGTATTCTTTCGAAAAGAGCCGAAAAAGGAACATTTTCGATTGTATTTTTGGTAAACAATAATAAACAGACCCTACATCCAATCACTCAATCATCATTTACTGGACGTGCCCAAGCTGCAATACTACTACTGCCAGCCCGTTCATGCGTCTTCGCATGAACACCAAACTACCACATGCGTCCTCGCATGAAACAGGCAAGCAATAGTAACACTGCGGCTTGGTCGGGCTTTCAGCTAATATGTGGCTACTCGGCTACTGTTCAGCATAGTCGTCCCTTGTCTTCGCTCATCCCGCTCAGCCTGCGGCACTCCTTGCTTCACAAGCAGCCTCCTCACGCCCCATTCCGCCTCTATCCCTCACGTATTTAATTTAAAAACAAATAAAAATCCATAAAACAAATCACTATCTTTATATCTAGCCTAACTATTCTACCATTTAAAATAGCACAACCTACTTTTTCACTTTTTCATTTTCAAACATGCTTACTAAACATACCTTAAAAAAGATAGGGTTATGCATAATTATGTTATTTCTTTATCAGTCACTTCATGCTCAAGTTACTTTTGAAAAAACATTCGATGTTTTTAATATGCCAAATGAAGCCAACCATATTTTGGCTTTACAAGATAGCACTTATCTATTATTCAGTGATGGTTATATCATACAGGAAGACAGTACTTCAGCCAGCTATATTACACTTTTTAAATTAGACTGGCATGGGAATACATTATGGAAAAAATCTTTGTTCATTCCTCCTAAAGGAAGAGGATATATTGGCATAACTCCTGGAGGGGCAATAATCAGTAGTGATGGCGGTATTCTTATGGTAGGACAAACTTCTGTAAACGATAAAAAGAAAGAATCATTTCTTTATAAATTAAATCATGCTGGAGATAGTTTATGGTTTAAAACATATGGAGGAGTCAATAATGATTTTGGTTACTCAATAGTTGAAACATCTGATAAAGGATTCGCCTTTTCGGGTAAGAGTACTGGAGATGCTTTCTTAATGAAAACAGATAGTTTGGGCAACCTATTGTGGACTAAAACTTATGATCAATTAGCTAATGATGCGATATATTATTTAAGTGTAGATAACGATGGAGGATTTATTCTATCTGGCAAAACTTATGATGATTACTTTGCAGAAACTTATTCCTATGTAATTAAAACAGATCAATTTGGAAAAAAAATATGGTCCAAAACTTATGGTAATCCAAACGGTAAAAACTGTTCAGCTCAGACTATACCTGCAAATTCAGGAGGGTATTGGATGGGGTCATGTACAGATTCTGTATATAAAATCAATTATATCGCCAAACTGGATGAACAAGGTAATATTGAATGGCAAAAAGATTGGCTTCAACCGTGGACAAAAAGTGGAAAAATAGTCGAGTTGAGCGATGGGAATTTAATGATATTCGGCTTGGAAAGCTTCCAACCTGATATTAATAATGACTTAAGTGGATGGTTAGCAAAACTTGATCCACAAGGAAAGATATTATGGGAACGCAAATACATAAGAAAAATTCAAATAACTAATTCTCAACCTCCACATGGTTTTTGTTTTTTTAATGATGGGAAAGAAACCTTAGATAAAGGCTTTATTATGTCAGGTTCTGTATTTCAATATTATCCTGATAATGATGACATCACATTTCAAGCCCAACGAGATGCTTGGTTACTAAAAGTAGATCAAAATGGCTGTTTAGAACCCGATTGCAGCAATGAAATAGTATTGTCCATTGATGAAGTAAAGGAGTTTAACTTATCCCAAGTCGCCTCTATCCCACCTCCTCCATTTTTCATTTATCCACAACCTAGTCTCTCTAGCATTATATATCTAGAACTATTATATAATTTCCAATTAAAACCACATACACAAATTCGCATGTATGACTTACAAGGTCGTTTAGTATTCCAACAAATTATAACAGAAAGACTCACTAGTTTGGAAGTAACAGCTTTGCCTAAAGGTGTGTATTATTGTGAGTTGTTAAGCAAGGATGGGAAAGTGTTGGGAAGAAGAAAAGTAATAAGATAATTCACATATTAGTCTTTTGGACTAGCCATGAAGCTGACAACAACTCCGTCGGACCTTAATCGTAAATCGTTTCCGCGCAAGGGATAGCAGTGGTAGCTTGACGAAATAGCTGCTTTTGTGCAGCAAGGACTAGCGGGGCTGACAGCGGAAGACACCGCTAGGACTATGCTAAACTAGCAGCTATGAGGCAACTACAAACGGATAGCCCGACC